>JAJBTP010000382.1 GCA_020860805.1 Tannerellaceae bacterium
ATTAAAATGGTTCTTCCTATGCTCCTTATTGGACTGGGAATAGCTGGTTGTACTTCAACTGACGCCGAATCTGGTTTTTTACCCGATAATAGTCTCGCCACCGGAGAAACCGGATATCTTTCTCTGAATCTTTTTCATACAAATATTGAAACAAAAGCAGCGCCGGATGACGATTATGGCATTGAACCCGAATACAGTGTTGAATCTGTACGGGTAATTCTCTATAAAGCAAAAGATGGAATAGCCGCCTATTCTTTCGATATAGATGCAACTAATAATAAAGGCTCAGCCCTTTTCGACGGACCGGATGTTGCGACTGTAACCAGTCCGGGCTCCCGTCGTTTCACCACAAAAGCCAAAGAAATTGAAGTAGATGACTACTATCTGGTAGTAGTACTAAACTACCCTCCGGCAGTCGACGCTGTTACGAAAGTAGGTAAACATATCGATGAGTTCGGAAATGCCGTTTACGAACTGGGAAATGATTACAGTATTCTTACTGGGGTAGCCAACCCCAGGTATGATGTAACCAAAGCGAACGATTACAAATTCTTCATGTCCAATTTTAAAAAGGATGTGTTTATAGAAGGTAAAAGAGCGATGTATGATACGGAACAAGATGCTGAAACCAATCCGGTAAATGTAATTGTAGATCGTGCGGTAGCGAAAGCAAAAATGACAGATGAGAATCTGGTAACGGAACACGGTACCGTTGAAAATATTGTCTGGAAACTGGATATTACGAATAAACAAACCTATTGGGTACGCCACGCTGCCAAAATGGTAGACGGTACATGGGAACCCAGAAATGAAATGGATCGTACGGTTTTATATGCGGAAGATCCTAACTTTGATAATATCAGCAAACTACGAAATCCATCCATTACCACAGATCCAAAAGCCTATTTTAACTATATTACGGATGCTGATATGGTTAAAGATAATGCCGGATGGGAATACGTCACGGAAAACACCATGGAAGGGGATGAACAATGGGAAGATGTGGTAACCCGTATGATTTTACGGTTAAACTTTATTCCTACCGGATTTGCTGCGGGCGATAGTTATTTCTGGTGGCGCGAGCATGCACTTGCTCCGGAAGATATAAAAAACTATGCTGCCGACCTCAGTTCAGTACCTGAAAAACTGAATGGCTTGCAGCAAATATTACAGGATATGCTTGATAGTGGATATGATTTCACAAATCCTGTAGCAGTAGATCATCCGGAAATCGAATTCTATAAAAACGGAATTAGTTACTTTGCAACTCCTATCCGTCATTTCAATGATATGCAGGCACCGGCTAAGATGCAATATGGACGCTATGGTATCGTAAGAAATAACCAGTACACCTTGAATCTGAAAAAAATCTCAGGTCCGGGTAAACCGGATATACCGGGTCCGGGAACGAAAGTAGATGAAGATGATGAATTTTTGTCTGTGGATATTGAGATTCAAAACTGGTATTCCCGCGATATTCAGGATATAGAAGAATAATTCTTATCACTCTAAATAAACGTCAGAAACTACCCCGGTACAGATTCCAACCAATCTGTACCGGTTTAATAAGAACCTATCCTAATTATAATTATGAATAAATTCGGAAAATTTATTTTCGCCATTTATCTCTTACCGGTTTTTACTTTTTCATCCTGTATAATGGAAGAAGGAAGAGTCTGTGATACACATCTTTGCTTTGTTTATGATTATAATCTGCAGTATGCGGATTTTCCCACAGGAGGTAAAAGAATTAACCGTATTTGTCTTTGATGACGAGGAGAAACTGGCTCATATTTATAAAGATGAAGCGGTTGAAACGTTTCCTTCTGATTATACCATGGATGTTGTTTTAGAGGAAAATGATTATACATTCGTTGTCTGGTCCGGTCTTTACGATGAATTCTATACAACTCCCATTACCCGTAGTGAAACATCTATAAATGATTTGGTTATCCGGCTTACACCGGATGAAGGAGACAAGAAAGTAAAACGCCGTATTCCTTCTTTATGGCACGGTAAACTGGAGAAAAAATGGGATAAAACGTCACCGGGTACCATCCGGTTAATTAAAAATACCAATACGATTCGTGTAGTAATGAAAAACCTGGATGAAGAAGGGGATGAAGTAGATATTAATGACTTCGATATTATATTAAGCTGTTCGAACGGAATATATGATTCCGGTAATGAACCACAGGGAGAGCCGTATGAGTATTATCCCTACTATACGAATAATGATCCACAAACGGGTGCCATTGCCGAACTAAATACCTTGCGGTTAATGTCTGGACAGCAAAATATATTAGAAATTATACACCGTGAAACCGGAAAAAATATATTAGGTAAAAAACTAAACCTGAATACCTATCTGGATGCATTACGGCTGACACAATATAGCGAATTAGAATTACAGGAATACCTGGACAGAGAAAATCAATACGGCATTCTCTTTTTCTATAAAGGTTTTGATAAAAACAATCCATCTTTTATTGATTTCAGTATGCAAATAAACGGGTGGGTTGTCAGGGAACAGGATATTAGGCATTAAATCATATAAAATTTACTCTTTATACCCATCTAATAACATTATTAATATTTCCTTACTTATCGAAAAGAGGCTGTCTCTGAAAAGAGATAGCCTCTTTATTTAGGGTACGGATTTAAAATCAGAAGTACTCAGAAGAATGATACCGTTCGTTTTAATAATATATATATATATATATATATATATTATCGAGTTTATTTATAATCCGTGTATGTGAATATCAGGGTGAATTTTCAGTTATTGGAAAATAT
>JAJBTP010000076.1 GCA_020860805.1 Tannerellaceae bacterium
AAGATATGCTTACCAACGGCCGTATGTTACCCAATGTAGACGGTCCATCCGAACCGCAGATAAACGCTGCCGACCTGAAAACACGGGGATGGGAACTGACGGTAGCATGGCGTGACCAGTTTAAGCTGGCCCATAAACCTTTCCATTACAGTGCCCGTTTTCTGTTATCGGACAGCCGTTCATGGATTACCCGGTTCGACAACCCAACCAACTATCTGGGCGGAAACTGGGATGAATATTATGTAGGTCGTAAAATAGGGGAAGTATGGGGGCTCGAGACATTAGGCTTCTTTAAAGACCAGGCTGATATTGATAATAGCGCTGACCAATGGGCCGCAACCTCTTATCCGGGTGACCGCCCTATTGAACCGGGCGACCTTAAATACAAAGACCAGAATGGAGATGGTGTTATCGACCAGGGTTCATGGATAGTCGATGATCCGGGTGATTATAAAATAATCGGTAATACCCGTAGCCGCTATAATTTCGGACTGGATTTGAACGGTGACTGGAATGGTTTTGACATCCGTTTCTTCTTCCAGGGTGTAGGAAAAAAAGACTTTTTCCCAAAAGAATATAAGTTCTCTGGTATTTATGGTTCACCTTGGGGGATTGTATTCGAAAATAACCTGGACCATTGGGCACCTGAAAATCCGGATGGTTATTTCCCTCGTCTGAAATCCTACCTCGATTATGGAGGAAAAGATATGAACATCAGTCAGACACGCTTTAAACAAAATGCCGCATATCTGCGCATGAAGAATATCACATTCGGATACACCTTACCTAAACTGATGACCCGCAAGTTTGGTGTGGAAAGTATGAGATTCTATTTCAGTGGGGAGAATTTGTTTGAGATAACCAAGCTCAGTAAGAATTATGACCCGGAAGCCCTGAATGATAGTTCTCATCCCTTTCAGCGTACTTACTCTCTTGGTTTAAATATCACTCTTTAAAGCTAAACGATTATGAACACATATATAAAATTTACCGTATCCTTATTGGCCTGCCTGTTGGTAGGTTGTAACGACGACTTTATGGATCGTTTCCCGAAGACAACCATTAACCCGGAAGTCTCTTTTCAGACAACCAATGATTTGGAATTATATACTAATACCTATTATTCGAAGGTATCTCCTGAATGGTTTGATTATGTATGTGATAATTATGTATCCTATGCAGAGTCACACTCCAATAATGATATGATACGGAATGCCATTACGCCGGCAACAGTCACCGGTTGGTCCAAAGATACCTGGGGTGACTTACGGAAGTATAATTATTTTCTGGAGAATGTGCACCGGGCAGAAGGAGACCCGGCTATCATCAATCATCATATCGGTCTTACCCGTGTTGAAAGAGCCAAATGGTATTATCAAATGGTAATCTGGTATAATGATGTACCCTGGTATTCACGTTCGCTGACAGACGCAGATGAAGACCTGTTGTTTAAAAAACAGGACCCTCGTACGCTCGTGGTTGATTCCATTATGGCTGATTTGGATTTTGCCGTAAAGCACATCTCTGAAGATATGGGTAACCGTACCCAATTCAGTAAATGGTATGCCTATGCAATTATGGCACGTATCTGTTTACATGAAGGTACCCATCGTAAGTACCATACGGATTTAGGGCTGCAGAATACAGCCAATGAGTATCTGCGTAAAGCAGTAGAGGCCACTACAGAACTGATGAAATCCGGATTGTTCGGAATTGATAAAACGGGTGGTCCGGAATTAGCTTACTGGCAATTGTTTAACGGCTATGACCTGAGTAAATCACCGGAAGTGATACTGTACAAAGACTATGACCAGGAAGCACGTATTATGCACAGTGCCGGTAGATATTCTTTTGACTGGGTGGCAAATTTCAGCCGTAGCCTGATGGAGTCTTATCACAGCCTTACACCGGATGGAAAAGCGGTTCCATTCAGTACCTTACCGGATTACGATAAAAAGACTTTTGTAGAGGTTTTCGAAAACCGTGATCCCCGTTTCCGGCAAACCTTTATGTATCCGGGATATACCGTTGCCGGGCAAACGCAGCCCAACCGTCCCAATATGAACCTGGGAGGATATCCTGTTATTAAGTATATGGCCGGAACGATTGACCAGTTAGCCGGAGGTACTCAGTACACCGATTTACCTTATATACGATATGCAGAAATGTTATTGATTCGTGCCGAAGCAAAAGCCGAATTGGGTGAACTGACTCAGCAGGATATGGATGAAACCATTAATGAAATCCGTTCACGGGTAGATATGCCTCCTATTATTCTGGGACAAATTGTAGAAGACCCACAGTTAAAAGCACAATTCCCGGGTATTACGGACCTGGCTTTATTAGAAATCCGCCGTGAAAGACGTATCAAGTTAGTGTGTGAAAATTTCCGTTGGGAAGACCTTATGCGTTGGAAAGCAGGTCATTTGTTGGAACAGGTACAGGAAGGTATCTATGTGCCGGAGTTCGGATTAATAGATGTTACCGGAGAGAATACCCCCACAATAGGTATTTATGAAGATGCCGAGAGTAATCCGATACCCGAGGAAGACCGGGGCAATTATACCTTTTATTATCTGAAAGGTGCCAATGGTGCTTTGAATA
The DNA here is from genome assembly GCA_020860805.1 of Tannerellaceae bacterium. GTDB lineage: Bacteria > Bacteroidota > Bacteroidia > Bacteroidales > Tannerellaceae > UBA4116. The sequence goes on from JAJBTP010000076.1 coordinate 2,605, forward strand.
CCTTCTCTTTGAGTAACGGAACATCCGGCCATATTGTAATCAACGGAGAAATCGGAAGCCGTACCTTCAAACAATCCCAGTACTATTACTGGCCCATCCCGGTTAATCAGATTACCCTGAACCCCAACCTGGAACAAACCATTTACTGGAAGTAACCTGTGAGCGGATACTATAAAATTAGATACAAAGTA
>JAJBTP010000449.1 GCA_020860805.1 Tannerellaceae bacterium
GTAGTTATTCATAATAATAGAACCAATATGCCATTTACTATATTTTTTATACGCATGAGCCTTGCCTTCGTTTTCGGGGCCATGATTGGTGCGGAAAGACAGTTTCGTTTAAAAACAGCCGGACTGCGCACAAACACATTAGTTTCGGTAGGCTCAGCAGCCTTCATTCTTATTTCTATTTCACTGACCGGTTCATCCGGTGACCCCAGCCGGATAGCCTCACAGATTGTAACCGGAGTAGGCTTCTTAGGGGGTGGACTCATTCTGAAAGACGGTTTAAGTGTAAGAGGACTTAATACAGCTGCGACTATCTGGTGTTCGGCTGCCGTGGGAGCGATGACAGGACTGGGGCTTTACCTGCAGGGATTTTGTACGGTGGTTTTTATTATCAGCGCCAACTCCTTATTACGTCCGCTCTGCAATCTGTTAGACAGATATACGCAGGCGGATAAAGCCAACGAATTGTTTATTTACACCCTGACTATTCAATGTAAAGAAGAGATTGAAAACCGCTTACGGATTATGATTTTAAACACAGTCCGGAACGATCCTCATTTACAACTCAGGTCGTTAAAAAGTTGCGATGAAGAACGTCCCGGCCACTGCTATATCATGGCAGATATCTACGCTTTAGGTAAGCATGATTTAATAATCGAACAACTGGCAGGCGAACTGACCGTTGAATATGGCGTCACCAACGTAGAATGGGTAGGAATTGAAAAATGACAGATTAAAACTTATCTGTCGAAATTTCCTTTCACATAATCCTGGAATCCGAAGTTTTTCTCTACATCCGGACGGCCTATCTCTTTTTGTTCCTTATATATCTGGTAAAGTTTTTTGTCTCTTATAAAAGTATGCAGGAACCATAAAATATCCTCTTTATTATTCGCCATCGGATCACTGGCAACCTCATGTCCGTAATTATCAAAATGGTAGAAATAATAAGGAAGATTATTCCAGTCCAGCAAATCAGCTATCGCTTTAGCACCGTACAATCCCATAGCCCCGAACATCAACCTATCATACGGAACCTGCAAATCAGCATCTCCATGCAACAACATGAGCGGAGCAGGAGCTGTCATCCATTGTAACCCACCCTCCGGAACAAAGATGGCACCGGCAAAAGCTATCACACCGGCATAATTAAAACCGGCAGGTAGTTTCTGTTTTACATTGTAGGTACCGTTACAAATAGCGTACTCTGCCTGTAAAACCGTTACCGCACCGGCACTCGAACCATTCGCAATAATCTGAGACGGGTCTATATTCCATTCGTCTGCATGCTCCAACACAAAACGGGTGGCATCAAACAAATCTTCAACCGCTATATCTACAGCATGGACAAAAGCTTTGGCAAATAAATCTTCTGATAAGCCTTTCTGTTCGGAAGCCTCTTTCAATCCTAAACGGTAATCAATAGATACCACAGTATATCCATTCTGTACCAGATAGTCAAAATAAGGCATATATTTAGGTACATCCCGGCTACCCCGTGCAAATGCCCCACCAAACATAAAAATAACACAAGGCTTTTTCCTCACCGGAAGATACAGAAGAGGTATACAAATCCAGTGATAAAGTCTGGCCATCTTTCACACTAAACGGATAAGTCGATTTAACAAACGATTCCGTCTGGGCATACAACTGTATAGAAGAAAACAGTAGAATGCCAATCATTACAAACATACATTTTTTCATTTTACCTGCTTATTTTCATTAACACACAAATGATGAATAATACCATCTACCAGTCCCAGTTTGGGAACATAGATTTCATTGGTTTTACAAACTTTGGCTATCGTTATAAAAATGCGTAAAGCGGGCACTATTACATCTGCCCGGTAAGGATTGAGTTTATAATTAATAACCCGTTCTTCAAAAGACATCTTCTTCAATACATCGTATAAGACCTTTGTCTCCGCATAATTCAGAATTTCTCCCTCTGTTTTACTCAACAGCTTATGAACCTTATTGATATTCCCCCCCCCCGAAGCGATAATACTCAGGGGCGGGTGATTCCGGTAAACAACAGCCAGCCACTCTTTTAAATGTTCCCATTCCTCTTTTTCAACCTGTCCGGTAAGTAAACGAACGGTACCAATCTGGAACGAACGGGATTTAATTTTATGCTTATCTCCATAGAGAATAAGTTCAGTACTTCCTCCACCGACATCTACATACAAATAATTCCGGTTTTTATCCATAACCGTATCCAGGCCACCGGCTTCATATATCATACCGGCTTCTTCACTACCCGTTATGATATCCACAGAAATCCCTGTTACTTCACGGATTTCCTGCACAATCTGCTGCCCGTTACGGGCATCCCGCATAGCACTGGTAGCACATGCCCGGTAGGTCTTTACCTTATAGGCTTTCAGCAAATGAGAAAACCCCATCATGGTTTCGGTCAATAATATACGTTTCTCATCACTTATCTCCCCATTTAAAAAAACATCCTCACCCAACCGGATAGGAACACGGATAAAAGCCACCTTTTTAAAATCCGGATATTTCAGCGTTTTATCCACATTTTGAATAAGTAAACGTATAGCATTCGAGTCAATATCAATACCTGCATAGGTCAGAATATTCATTTTCTTCATGTTCGCAATTTTTATTATAATGTATCCGGAAAATAGGCAGACAAATCAACCACCATCAGCAGCCAATATAATAAAAGTACGACAGCCAGCAATACGCCTCCGATAATAAATAAACGTTTATTTAAATTTTTATCCATTTTTATTTTCCCATCTGTTTACCCTATAAACAGTTAAGAACAAAGAAC
>JAJBTP010000419.1:0-1645 GCA_020860805.1 Tannerellaceae bacterium
ATACTCATCATTTACAAAACAATCCAATGGAATATCCGCATAAATACTATTCGATCCTTTTTCTATATGAAAAAAATCTGATTCAGACATAGCAACACGTGAATTATCTCTCAACAAAAAAATAGCCATAAATTTAGCTTTCTTAGAACTAATTTGCGGATCCATTGAAATGATGGTCTTAATTTTGCTGCCTTCTGCATAAATATTATTTTTTGAATTCAAAATATCTATAGCTGTAAACTGTATTCCCCCCCACTGTTGTTATAGGTCTTTTATTCTCCAACAATGAATAGTGTTGTTTGTATTCAAAATTAGCGATTCCAATATACTGCTCAATTCCTGTTTCAACATCTCCATCATATATCAACTTTCCTTGGTGCAAAACTGCACATCTATTACACAACTGCCTTATTGTATTCATGTTATGGCTCACATAAAGCACAGTCTTCCCTTTTATAATTGACTCTTCCCTCATTTTTTCAATACATTTATGCTGAAAAGCAGCATCTCCAACTGCAAGAACTTCATCCATGATCATAATCTCACTATCCAAATGAGCTGCAACAGAAAACGCTAATTTTACATACATGCCCGATGAATACCGCTTCACCGGAGTATCTATAAATTTTGATACCTCAGAAAATTCTACAATTTCATCGAATTTTTTTGATATTTCAGCTTTTGCCATTCCCAATATTGCACCATTCATGTATACGTTCTCTCGTCCAGTCAATTCCGGATGGAACCCTGTTCCAACCTCCAGCATACTTGTGATACGCCCATTATATCTAATACATCCTGATGAAGGTGCTGTGACACGAGCCAACAATTTAAGCAACGTTGATTTTCCTGCACCATTTCTTCCAATTAGCCCTATAGCCTGTCCCTTGGAAATTGTAAGATTAATATCATCTAATGCGAGGAATTTCCCATTTTGTGTGGTTTTTTGTTCAGAAAATAATTTTGAATTAGGATCTTCTTTGCCTCTTACTTTCGCCATCCAAGACTGCAAATCTCCCTTTAATGTTCCACCGCCAATAACCCCTAATCTATATTCTTTTGTGACATGCTCAATTCTTACTGCATCCATACTAATCTCTCCCTTTAAACCGTATCGGCAAATGTTCTTTCAACTTTATTAAACATAACAACACCGATTAAAAAAATACCAATTGTAATCAACCATCCAATAATATAATAGTTCCATTCCATATGTCCAATTCCCAGATAAGCATATCTGAAACAATTCACTATCGGAGTAAAAGGATTTAGCATATACAGACTGTGGTACTTACCTCCGATATCAAGTGCTGCCAAGCTATACATATCATAGGCGACCGGTGACAAATATTTCCATATTTCTACCAAAAAAGCAACGGCCATAGCCAAATCACGATATTTTGTTGTTAATGCTGAAATAATAATTCCACACCCCAATGAAAGAAGAATCATCTGAATTAAAAGCAATGGTGTCATCAAAATATAAATATTAGGATGCACGCCTTGGTTTGTAAGTACATAATAAGCAAGAAAACATAACAACATGGCAAACTGAATAAAAAAAGTGATCAATTCTGAAAAGACAGTAGATAGCGGCATAACAAGGCGTGGAAAATAAACTTTTCCAAGCACGCTACTATTTGAT
>JAJBTP010000419.1:1655-2794 GCA_020860805.1 Tannerellaceae bacterium
ACTGAAACAATATGATAAGTAATTCCACCTCACGGTTCCACTAAAATAGAAAGCAAAGGAGGGAATCCCATCTGGGCCAAGCCCCGCAACATTTCCAAAAACTATTGTTACAACAACCGTAGTTAAAAATGGCTTTATAATTGCCCAAAGAGGTCCCAATATAGTTTGTTTGTATTGTGATATAAAATTACGTTTAACAAATAACACAAGAAGATCTCTATACTTCCACACTTCAGCCAAATTCAATTTTATTAATTTCTGATCGGCTATAACCACAGTATCAAACTTCTGCTCTTCCATTTAAAATATTCCTTTCCTCAAAAACATTTATCCATTTCTGCGCAATACATTCTGGCTTCAGAATTTCTCTTATCTTAGACGCATTTTGGCCCATTGCAGCGCTCTCTATTGGATGAGACAACATATATGCAATAGCATCAGCAAGAGCTTTTTCATCTCCCCTAGGTACAATTAAACCGTTTTCCTTATGTACAATAACAGCCTTTGCACCGCCTCCCAAACAATCTGTTGCTATCACAGGCATTCCTATCGCCATAGCTTCTAAAAGAGCATTTGGCATCCCTTCAAAATCGGAAGATAAAACAAATAAAGCGTCTTTTCTTACTTCTTGATGAATTTCCTTCACAAATGGGAAAATATCGACAAAATTTTCTAAATTTAACTCAACAATCAATTGCTCCAACGTACCTTTAAGTTCCCCATTACCATATATTTTCAGATTATAATCCGGAAAATTCGTGTGTATCATTGCAAATGCTTTTATTAACAATGGTAGATTCTTAGCTTCTCGCAATCCGCAATAAGTAACGATTGTTTTCTCTCGTTCACCATTATAAGGCATCGGTAAACCTTCCATAATAGGATTTGGAATTACTACCATATTCTTTAAGTTAAGATGTGAGAAACAATCTCTTTGTTCTTCTGTCTGAAACACACATACATTAGCACTTTTATAGATTCGATCTCGAAAATACTTGGTTGTTTCTTTTAAATCTGGTCTGTTCGGAAAACTACGCTCCGCTACCACGGTCATTATATTTAAATCTTTTCCTGCCATTCCAGCAATAATATTCTCTTCGACCAACAAACTACATATAATATCTACAGGATGATATGAC
>JAJBTP010000476.1 GCA_020860805.1 Tannerellaceae bacterium
CAATTATATAGTCAGCACTTTTGATAACATCCAGATTATGTTCAATTACAATAATTGTATTTCCTTTATCAACCAATTTATTTAATACGCCCAATAGTACCCGTATATCTTCAAAATGAAGGCCGGTAGTCGGTTCATCCAGTACATAGAGGGTTTTTCCTGTATCTTTCTTTGAAAGTTCAGTAGCGAGTTTAACCCGCTGGCTTTCTCCACCCGACAAAGTAGTCGAGGGTTGTCCCAGCTTGATATAGCCCAGCCCTACGTCCTGCAATACTTTTATTTTCGACAGAATGGTTGGAACATTTTCAAAGAATTCCACGGCCATATTGATAGTCATATTCAATACATCAGCTATTGATTTCCCCTTAAAACGAACTTCCAGTGTTTCCCGGTTGTATCGTTTTCCGTGACATTCTTCACAGGGAACCAATACATCCGGCAGGAAATTCATCTCTATCGTTTTATAGCCATTTCCTTTGCAGGTTTCACAACGTCCTCCAACCACATTGAAAGAAAAACGTCCGGGTTTATATCCCCGTATTTTAGACTCCGGCAGATTTACAAACAGATTCCGGATATCAGAAAATACGCCTGTATAAGTAGCTGGATTACTACGGGGTGAACGGCCTATAGGTGATTGATCTACATTTACAATTTTATCAATGTTATCAATACCATCTATGGATTTGTAAGGTAACGGGTCTTCGAGTGAACGATAAAAGTGTTGACTCAGGATAGGTTGTAAAGTATGATTAATGAGGGTTGATTTACCACTTCCGGAAACCCCTGTCACACAAATTAAAGTTCCCAAAGGAAAAGATACGGATACATTTTTCAGATTATTACCGGTTGCACCTTTGAGATGAATAAAATTACCGTTTCCTTTACGGCGTTCCGTAGGAATAGCAATTTGCGTTTGTCCATTCAGGTATGAAGAAGTGAGAGTATCGGATTCAAGCATTTCACCCGGTGTACCGGCAAAAACCACTTCACCTCCCAAACATCCCGCTTTAGGACCCATATCTACTACATAATCCGCATGCAGCATCATATCTTTATCATGCTCTACCACTACAACCGAATTTCCGGTATCCCGCAATTGTTTCAGCGAATTAATCAAACGTACATTATCCCGCTGGTGCAACCCGATACTGGGCTCATCCAGGATATACAATACATTTACCAGCTGACTACCAATCTGCGTTGCCAGACGAATCCGTTGACTTTCCCCTCCTGATAAAGTTGCAGAAGCACGATTCATCGAAAGATAATCCAAACCTACATCCAACAGGAACTTCATCCGTGAACGAATCTCTTTCAGAATTTCTGTTGCTATATGCTGTTGCTTGGTATTCATCTTTCCCTCAATACCATCCAACCAGTCATATAATTCGGAAATATCCATCGCCGATAATTCAGCAATATTTTTCCCGGCAATTTTATAATGTAATGCTTCCTGGTTCAAACGCTGTCCGTTACAGGTAGGACATACAGCCATTTTAATAAATTGTCCGGCCCATTTCTGTGCCGAAGCGGAAGCCTCTCCCTCCTGCTGCATCATTATATATTTAGCAACCCCTTCATAGGACATAAAATAGTTGGAATTGCCTAACGATGCATTTTTAATCTGAAGCCGTTCGTCTGTTCCGTTTATAATATCATCAATAGCTTCTTCCGGCAGGTCTTTAATCGGAGTTTTAATAGTAACTCCGTATTTCTCACAAATAGCTTCTATCTGCCAGAAAATTAATAAGTTCTTATATTTTCCTAAAGCAACGATTCCTCCATTATAGATACTTAATTTCGGATTGGGTACAATCTTTTCCATATCCAATAAGTGTACCTGGCCTAACCCTTTACACTTCGGGCAAGCACCCTGAGGTGAATTAAAAGAGAAATTATGAGGTGCAGGTTCGCTATAGGATAACCCGGTTGCCGGGTCCATTAACCGGCGGCTATAATGACGCACTTCATTGGAGTCTGCATCTAAAATGAGAACCAGGCCATCACCCTGTTTCATGGCAACCTTCAAACTTTCTTTAAGACGCCGGCCATCTGAATTGGTAACAATCATTTTATCTATTACCACTTCAATACTATGCATTTTATACCGGTCTAACTTCATGCCATGCAGAATTTCTTTTAATTCTCCATCTACACGAACAGATAGATATCCCTTTTTACGTACTTGCTCAAAAAGTTCTTTATAGTGTCCTTTGCGGTTTCTGACAAGTGGTGCCAACAGATAGATTTTCTTTCCCTGATAGTCCTGCAGGATTAAATCCAGTATTTTTTCTTCCGTATATTTCACCATCTTCTCTCCACTTAGGTAAGAATACGCTTCTCCTGCACGGGCAAACAACAGACGAAAAAAATCATATATTTCGGTCGTTGTCCCTACAGTTGAACGGGGGTTCCGGTTGATTGTCTTTTGCTCTATCGAAATAACAGGACTTAAACCGGTAATCTTATCAACATCCGGACGCTCCATATTACCCAGAAAATGTCGGGCATAAGCCGAAAATGTTTCAATATAACGCCGTTGCCCTTCTGCAAAAATCGTATCAAAAGCCAGAGATGACTTTCCACTTCCACTCATTCCGGTAATTACAGAGAGTTTGTTACGAGGGATAGTAATGTCAATATTCTTCAGGTTGTGAACACGGGCGCCCAGAACAGAAATCTGACCGCCCTCCAGCAAATCTTTATCTTTATTCATTCTTATTTATAACTCCTTCTTCTTTCATTTTATTACCCAACGAGGGTCATGCACATAGGTGTTGGGTGTTTTAT
>JAJBTP010000280.1 GCA_020860805.1 Tannerellaceae bacterium
AAAGAAAAAGAGCTATGCAAATTATTGCTACAAAAATACAGATATATTTACTGTTACCTGTATTATTTATTCTGTCCTTGCTATTTATGAGTTTCACATTGCCTACAGACACGCTAATACTCCCACTTTCTATTCATTCTGATGTAGACTATGCTCCTCAATTTCCAGGAGGGAAAGAAGCTCTTATTGAATTTATTAACAAAAATCTGGAATATCCGGAAGAAGCACAGTATACAGGTAAAGAAGGAACAGTTGTTTGTTCTTTTACTGTTAATCCGGATGGTGAGATAGTAAAGCCCAGGATTGTTAATGGAACAGATTATCCGCTTTTAAATAAAGAAGCCCTACGGGTAATTAAAATGATACCTTCTTTTATTCCCGAAAGACAATTCAATACCCCCATTAAATTCCGGTATAGAATACCAATAAGATTTGCATTAACAGAAACAGCCGAAGGTAACGGAGAGAAAACATACCAGGTAGAGGTGGAGAATGAATTTTCCTCAAAAACGGCTGATATTTCTTCACAAAAAAAGAAAGAAGAAGAGGAAAATAGGGAATACAGTCCATTTATAATAGAAAAATACCCGGAATTCCCCGGAGGTGAGAAAGCTTTGATTCAATTTATCAATGAAAATACCCGGTACCCAAAAGCAGCCCAGGAAGCAGGAATAGAAGGAAAAGTCATTTGCAAATTCCGTGTTAATATAGATGGGAGTCTGGAAAACCCCGAAATTTCCCAGGGAATACGTCCTTTACTGGATATGGAGGCTTTACGGGTTATTAACGCCATGCCCAGGTGGACGCCTGTCATCGGAAGATATAAACCGATAGGAGTCAGCTGTACCTTACCAATCATATTCCGGATACCAAAACCAACTATAAAAGAAGAAGATAGTGGAACAAGTGTTGAAAGCGAATAATAGGATAATGCTCCGGATAGGTATCCTTATGAACGTAAGTATGCTATGTATGAGGTGTAAACCGGAATAAAAAGTGAGGCTGTCCCATTTTGCTGAGACAGCCCCGTTCCTAACGTAAGAGAAACAAAGATGCAAACTAATAAACTACTATAACTCGTTTAGAAGGTGAAAATCATGCCTAACTGAATCTGGCTAAGGTCAAAATCCAGGCCGAAAGTATTGGTTTTCCTGTCGTCTTCTTTTTCATATTGATAACCTAAAAATCCATATTTGCCTGTTAAAGTTACTTTATCAGATACATTAATAGCAACGCCTGGCCGGAAACCGACTTCTATTTCGTGAGTCTTCAACGCACTGGATTGGTTCTTCAGATAACTATAACCAACCCCACCATCAATAAACAAATTACCCAAGTCACTTTTTAGAAAAGAATAACGAGCAAAAGGATTGACTACCAGACCGTCTTTTTTCTCACGGAACCCGTCTCTGTCATTTTCATTGTGCAGGTAACCCAGCTTGATTCCTACACCCCAGCTATCTGTAAACATATACCCGGCTTCCGGTATGATATTAAACTGATTCAGACGAATGCCATCTTTTACTTTACTACTGGAAGCTCCTACACTACCACCTAACCATACCTGTCCGGACTCCTGAGCTTTCATTCCGGTTGTTAAACCAACCAAAAGTGATAAACAAATAATTAACTTTTTCATATGCCAAACGTTTTAAGTAAATAAATGTTTGTTTTATTTGATATCACAAAGATGAGATGATATTTTTATCCGGATATGATCTAAAAACAGACATAAATGTCCTCAACCGGCCCGGTTTTAACTTTCCCTGTATTGCATAGGCGTAAGTCCGGTATGTTTCTTGAAATACCGCCCGAAAAAGGATGGATTAGGAAAATTAAGTTCCTCTGAAATCTGCGACACAGTTAAGTTTGATGTCTTCAAATAGGCTTTGATGGTAATAATTGTTATCCCATTAATCCACTCCGTTGCACCTTTTTGGGTGACCTCTTTTATTACTTTCGCCATATATTGCGCAGTCATGCACATCTTATCTGTATAAAAAGCAAGACTTCTTTCCGTTTTATGATATTTTTTCAGTAAGGAGAAAAAACTTTTCATTATCTCTTCCTTCCGGCCGATAGGAGGTATATTTATTACCGGAGTCGCTGATTGATAAAGACTGATAATCTCTATCAAAAAAGAAGCCAGTAAATTCTTACTTATTTGCACCCGGTATTGATGATTTGTCCGGTTATAATGACGGGTTATGAAAATATGAAACTCCATCAGAATATCCATTTGTTCTTTTTTTAGTTTCAAACAGGGCATCTGTCCTATCTGTGAAATCATATTCCCTTGTAAAGGGATTCTCAAATCAGATATAAAATCCAAAGAAGTAATGACAAATTCTATACTTAAATCATAACTCCGTTCCAGAAACTCAATGGTTTTTCCGTGAAAAACAGAAATAACCATATTTTTTTCTATTTCCCATTCTTTCGGGTCAAGTTTAATCTTTCCTTTCCCCTGAAGACATATAATAAAAGCCATTCCCTCCAGAATACAAGGTTGATTTAATTCCAACTGTAAATCAGCCGTACGTCTGTCAGAAATAATAAAGTTTTCAATTACCAGACTTCTCTTCTGCCCGGAAAGTTCATTGAAAGAAATGATAGAATAGGTGGATTGACTTGTTTCCATATCACTAAAGATTTAGTTATTTACCCGGCTCTCTCAAAATATATCGATAGAAGGTCTTGTTTCAAAGTCGTTACAAAAATGGTTTTATCCTTCGTAAAGATGATTGGCTAAATCAGTCCGGTGTTTGTCTATTTCGAATCTACGGGTT
>JAJBTP010000588.1 GCA_020860805.1 Tannerellaceae bacterium
AGCTTAAACTGGTCACGCCATGCTACCGTCAGTTCCCATCCCAGTGTTTTCAGGTCGGCAGCGTTTATCTGCGGTTCGGATGTACCTAATACATTGGGTAACATACGGCCTTTGGTAAGCATATCTTTTGTATCTCTGCGGTAAACGTCTCCGGACATCGTGAGCCTGTTTTTCAGGAAGTTTATATCAATACCTCCGTTCACCGTATATACTTTTTCCCAGGTCAATGCTGCGGATACCAATCCCGGAACACCGATGCCCATAGGTTTCTCACCATTCAACAGGTAGTTTACTTTATCAGCAGACATAGATGGAATATAAGGATAATAGTTTTCGCTGCTTCCGTTTTTAACAGTCTGGTTACCCAGAGAGCCATACGAAGTCCGTATTTTCAGATGGCTTACGATACTATGCGCTTTTTCAAAGAACTTTTCATTGGAGACAATCCACGCTGCGGATACGGAAGGGAAAAATCCGAAACGGTCTGAAGAGGGAAAACGGGAAGTTCCATCATAACGGCCATTGGTTTCCAGAATATATTTGCCATCCAATATATAGTTCAAACGGTAGAAAGCACTCCGGATACTCCATTCGGTTATCGATTCATCAATGAACATTTCACCTACTGCCAGCTGAGGGGTTGGATAAGACTCACTAATCATATCCCGGCGTTCGCCCATGAAATATTCGTAATTTTCATATTCCTGGCTATACCCTCCAACGAAGGAGAAGCTATGAATACCAAAATCTTTCCGCACATCTGTATAGAGGTTAAACATCGTATAATAGGTATTACTATGTTTACCTCTCGCAAAGTTAGTCCAGCCATGATATTTATCCGGGCCGTCAGGACCATCCCGGTATGGAATGGTTTTATCGCTATCCCATTCGTTTAGTTTACTGTTAATAAACTTAGCGGTGAAGTCGGCTTTGACATTCCAGAGATTTTTTATGACTTCTACATCTGCTGTAAACTGACTGTTAATGGTTGCTTTCTTTTCTTTGGATTTACCTCCTTCTTTTAAAGTACCTACTATTTCGGAACCTTCGGAGGTATAAGAACCATCCGGATTATATACCGGGACGAGGGGGTTGGTAGAATTGACCGTACTAAATAACCAGCTGTAATAGTTCATCGGTTTATCGTATTCGTAATAAGTCAATGCGGTATTATTACCCACGGTCAGCCATTCGGTCGGGCGGTATTCTACTTTTGTTCTTACATTGAAGCGGTCATAGATATCTTTGTTAATTTTCAGCATCCCTCTTTCCTGGTATACTTCTGCTCCCAGATAATAGGATACTTTATTGCTGGCTCCTGAGATACTCAGGTTATGGGTACGGGCCGTTCCTATTTTATCAAATACTTCGTCAAACCAGTTGGTATTATCCAGGTAGGTGTATTTACTGGGGTCTACGGTACTGATAATAGTTCCGGGTAAAGAAGGGTCGTTACGACGGCGTAAGGCATATTCTACTTCTTCATCCGTATACAGGTCATACCAGGGTTTACCCATCTCTTTCTTATAGCTTGCCTGGATATAAGGGTCTAACACCGGTTTGGGCATACGGGTGAGTGTACGTACATTAAAATTATTATTAAAATGAACCGTCAGTTTTTCACCTTGCCCTTTCTTAGTAGTTACCAGGATAACCCCAAAGGCGGCACGTGCTCCATAGATAGCTGCAGAGGAGGCATCTTTGAGTACGGAAATATTTTCAATATCCATCCCGTTCATACGTCCGAAATCTCCGGCTGAAGTAGGGATACCATCCACCAGAATCAATGGGTCGGCCGAGTTAACGGAAGTTGTACCACGAACATTAAAGCTGGGTGTATCTGTTGCCTGTCCGCCACTCAGGGTAATGTTCAGGTTGGGTACCAATCCCTGTAAAGCAATACCGACATTACTGGTAGAACGGTTTTCCAGGGTTTTGGAACTAATACTTTCCACGGCTCCGGCCAGGTTTACTTTTTTCTGTGTTCCATAGCCTACGACCACCACTTCTTCAAGTGCCTGGTTATCTTCCTGCAAATCAATATGGATAGCGGTCTGGTTGGTAATACGAACTTCTCTGGTATTATAGCCGATGTAGGAAACCTGCAAAACAGTTCCTTCCGACACCTGCATTTCAAACTGGCCGTCAATATCCGTAATAGTACCCTGTGTTGTACCTTTCTGTATGACATTGGCTCCTATCACAGCTTCTCCTCTTTCATCTTTTACGATACCTTTCAGCATCCATACCCGTCCCTGTTGGTTCGTTTCCGGTTTAGCCTGCTCTTTATAAAAGATAACCTGGCGGTCCGGAATCTGATATCCAACGGGACTACCTTCCAGGACGTCTGAAAGTATCTCTTCAATGGTACCTGTTTTTTTTCTTTACATTTACTTTACGGGAGAGGTCAAGTGCGTCATCTCTGTAGAAAAAGATAAACTCACTTTCAGCCTCAATTTCTTTGAACACATCTTCAAGCGTCCGGAAACCCGTATCAACCGTAAGTTCCGTACCCTGGGCATAAGTTCCTGTAAAAGCCCAGGAGGAAGTACATAGAATCAAAAAATAATAGCATTAGTCTCATAATGCGGTAGCCTTTTCGCAATTCAGGGGAGGAATTGCGGTTAATAGTGATTAAATTCATACCTTTGGATTGTATAAGATTAAAAATGTTTTTAATTAAGCTTTTTGATCGGGTTGGTCCGGAAAGTATGGGGGTACTTTCCGGACTTTTTTGTTTGTCTACGTCTTTTTCATCTTATTTCATTTTAAGGGTTAACATTGATTT
>JAJBTP010000081.1 GCA_020860805.1 Tannerellaceae bacterium
GAGGACGTTTTTCTTTTATTTTATATCCTTTCTTTTTCGATTTTTTTGTTGTTATTTTGTTACCTAAATCACCACAAGTAACATTAGTAACAAAAAAGTCAACGCAATGGCAAAAAAACAAAAGAATCGGTACGTCTTCGAAAAAAGAAACTTACCAACGGTCAGGATAGCTTATATCTTGACATCTACCGAGACGGTAAGCGCAAGTATGAATTCCTGAAGCTTTATCTATCTAACGGTACCAGTCCAGCAGCCAGGCAGCAGGACAAAGAAACTTGGCAATTCGCAAACTCTGTAAAAGCAAAACGTATCATCGAAATTCAGAACGGCGAATATGGGTTCCTTGATAAGTTCAAAGTCGAAACTAACTTCCTCGAATATTATGCGGCTTTCATGGAAACCAAAAAGGATAGCGACGGTAATTATGGAAACTGGCTAAGCTGCTACAAACACCTCTGTCGATATACTAACAAATACACCACATTCAAAGATATTGACTCCAGTTTTCTGGAAGGCTTTAAAACTTATCTCAAGAAAGCGCGTACAAAGAGCGATAAACCACTTGCTCAGAATTCACAGCATAGCTATTTTAATAAGCTACGAGCCTGTTTAAGGCATGCTTTCGACCAGCGTATTATTCCCATTCAATCCGACAGTAGGTTTTGACTCTCCGAAAGCCGGAGAACCGCAAAGGGACTATCTGACATTTGAAGAGGTAAAAGCATTAACGGAAGCGGAATGTCGGTACCCGGTATTAAAAAGGGCTTTCCTTTTTAGTTGTCTAACGGGTCTTCGATGGAGCGATATACAAAAATTGCGTTGGAAAGATATTCAGGACTTTAATGGTATTCCCCGCATTGTTTTCCGGCAGAAAAAAACGAATGGTCAGGAATACTTGGATATAAACCCTCAAGCCATGCAATTAATCGGCGAAAGGCGGGAAGACCAGCAACTGGATGACCGGGTATTTGTTGGTTTGCAATACTCTTCCTGTATCAGCTTAGAAATTAATAAATGGTGTATGCGTGCTGGAATAACAAAGAATATTCCATTTCATTGTGCCCGACATACATTCGCTGTTATGATGATTGAGTTAGGTACCGAGATTTATACGGTAAAGGAATTGCTCGGACATAAGCAGCTACGGACAACCGAGATATACGCAAAAGTACTGGATAAAAGGAAGCAGGCAGCTGTAGGCCAAATTCCGCAGCTTCTGCCGACAGAAAAAAGATTCCCCAGTAAATCACCACAATTTACCAGGGAAATCAACGCAACGACTGATTAAAAACCAGTACACAGCAAAAGTAATTCTTTTTACGGAAAAAACGATTGCCTTTATAGAACATTAGTAAAATAATAAACAGCCAGGCAACAACTCCGGAAATCACCCAGAAGCGTTGCCAGTTCGTTAAAGGTAAGGTGATAGGTATTTCCTCCACTTTATACCGGTAAACAATACTATCATCTCTCAAAGTAAATTCCGTATCAATGACAGGAACCGCAGTAGCAACCTGCTGCAGTTTATTTTTTTAAATCGTGAAAAAGGAAGCCATTAGGGTCTATCCGGGCAGTGGACTCTGCGAAATCAGTCTCAAGAAAAGATTCTTTCTCATTTCCTGAATATAGAGCTATCTGTGCTGGTATATCGATTAGTACCGTATCTATCCGTATCCGCTCAATATACTCTGTAAATTTCTCAATCCGGGTACTATCATTTTGAATAGTCCGGACAGGAATAGTTTTACGACTACACGAAAATAAAACCATCAGGACAAAAATAAGGACTATTGGCTTCATATGAATTCCTTTTTAACGTCAAAACAAGGGCAATCTTTAGCGGCGAACTCCTTATGTCCGTGAAGAGTGGCAGCCGGATATTTCATTTTAAGTTCACAAACCAGCTCCTGCAAAGTTTTTTTCTGCTTTTCTGTCCGGGTATCTTTACTCGTTTTCCCATCTTTGGCAAGCCCACCCACATAACACACCCCTATAGAATTGGTATTTTGTCCGACACAGTGAGCTCCTACTGCCTCAATATTTCTACCGGTCCATAACTCCCCATTTAATCCAATCAGATAATGATAACCAATACCATTAAAACCTCTTTGACGATGCCAGGTATCTACATCTTCTACAGTTACAGTTCTTCCTTCTGGAGTAGCTGTACAATGGATAATAATTTTGTTAATCTTTCTCATACTGATAATCATTAGGTAACTCAGGTAATATAAATTGTATTCTATCTGCGAATTCATGTAATTCTTTTCTCGCATAATCCGGAGAAATATCAGTCTCACGGGTAAAATCACATATCAACGAACCTATCCACGCATGTTCGTTATCAGAAAGTCTTTTAATAATAGCTGAGCGACTGCCGTTTGTACACAGTAAAGCCCGGGCTTTTTTATCTTTGACCTCTTCATCTATATTTTTATAAAATTGAAAATCTCTTTGTGATAGTTCGGCAGAGAATACAGCGACTTCGGACATCGGTAATCTTTTTACATGAGATTTCATTTCCGAAACCCCGTTTCTTCTTACCTCTAATCCGATAGATAAAAATAAACAGTTAGTGAGTGGATGCGGCTGGATGATATAAACCCGGTCTGCTTGTAGATTATGGAGTAGTTGCCAAAGAGAACCGTAAATTTTTGCAATACTTTCCGATTTTCGGATATTTTTTTCTCTTCTTCCTTTTTCCATTTTTCAATCTTTAAATCGGTAAGTTTATTCTTTGTATACTGATTATAAGAAAACCAAGCCATAAGAATAGTACCTG
>JAJBTP010000488.1 GCA_020860805.1 Tannerellaceae bacterium
ACCATACATAGCCCCACCATCTGCATAGAAATAACCGGTATCAATAACTTCTATCTGCATACTTGATTTTTCTTAAACAAACATACCACAAATTTCATAACTATTTTGATTTCTACCTTGTTAATAACCAAAATACAGCATATCATATGGAAGATTGTAATTATCCTATTGCTCCATTTTATTTAGAAGATAGTCATCTCTCTGTTGGTTCAAAAGAATATCTGAAAATATTAAATGCATTTAACGAACCGCTGGAAAATCTACCGGTAGCTGATGCCAGGCGGATAATAAAAGAGGCGCAGGAAACCATTGAAGCAGATATATCCGGTATTGAAGAATCCGTAAAAATTATTTTACAGGATAATTTTGAAGTAAAACTAACAATTATACGTCCGGTAAATTCAACACAGATAAAGCCTGCATTCATTTTTATACATGGTGGAGGCTGGAGCCTAGGCAATTACACTACACATAAACGTTTAGTCAGAGATTTAGTAGTAGAATCCGGCATTCCCTGTGTTTTCCCACATTATTCTTTATCACCGGAAAGTAAGTTTCCGCAGGCAGTAAATGAAGTATATGCTACAATCAAATGGTTATCCCAAAACGGGCAGGACATCCATATAGATGGTAACAGGCTGGCACTGGCAGGAAATGACGCCGGCGGAAATATGGCCATGGTTTGCAGTATGATGGCAAAAGATAACAATGGACCGGAACTTAAACTACAAATCCTTTTATGGCCTGTAACAGATACAGGTATGCAATACGAATCTTACCAAACCTATGATAAAGAACGTTTTCTGACGCCTCAACTCATGGAAGAACTATTCAATCAATATGTATCTCCGGGAAGCATCCGGAAAGATATCCATATCTCACCTGTTTTAGCTTCTACAGAACAATTAAAAGGGTTACCTCCGACCCTGATCATAACAGCAGAAAATGATATTTTACGGGATGAAGGAGAATAATTAGGCAGAAAACTGGATGAAGCCGGAGTTACAACCACTACTATCCGGTTTAATGGGGTTATCCATGGGTGGGGAGTATTAAATGGCTTTGCAAAACTAGCACCCACAACTCAATTAGTTAGCATGGCAGCCACCACCTTAACACAGTATCTTCTTTAATATACATTCGGTAAAAGAACCTACCCTCTACGCATGTAAGATGCATTCTCTTTATCGTATACCAGCTGGTATACGAGCAGCACCCAATGTGTTCCCGTCGTATACCAACGTGAGTCGGTCGTATACCAGTTGGTATACGAGAGACAGGATGCACCCTACACAGGAGAACTACAGGTTCTGTTTATCAAATGGTAACGACCGGATAAATTAGTAGATATCAACTTTTCAGAAAGCCGGTTTCTTTGTATTAGGAAGAAATACTTTTTACCGGATTCCACTTGTAAGTTGTTTTTATTTTTATCTTTGCACCCGAATTGGTTCCGGGGTCTGCATTCATAGATCCGGATTAAAAGGGAACCGGGTGAAAGTCCCGGACAGTCCCGCTGCTGTGAAGCTCTGCTAATATCCTGATTAACACTCTGGCCACTGGTTAAACAATTGAAAATTGAGAATGCACAATGGACAATTATTTCGCCGGGAAGGTTATCGGGATTGGAGTCAGTCAGAAGACCTGCCATTCATTACACGATTCATACGCTCGTGGGTTAGCTTATGAATAACGGAAGAATTAAATACTATAAAATAATACACCTATGGAGTGGATTAAAGAATTGTTGTGGGGGAATGGTATCGGCCATTCTATCCTGATTTTATCTGTAGTGATTGCTGTTGGTATTCAACTGGGCAAAATTAAAGTTTTCGGAGTATCATTAGGTATTACCCTGGTACTTTTTGTAGGGATTCTATTAGGACATTTTGGCTTTCATATAGACCACAATATTCTACATTTCTTCCGTGAATTTGGTCTTATCTTATTCGTCTATTCAGTTGGGATGCAGGTAGGACCCGGTTTCTTCTCCTCTTTCAAACAAGGAGGTATCACCTTAAATCTACTGGCTTCAAGTATTGTTTTACTGGGTGTAGCCACCACTTTGGCCATCCATTTTATAACCGGTATACCGATGGCTACTATGGTGGGTATACTATCCGGAGCAGTAACCAATACACCGGGATTAGGTGCTGCCCAACAAGCATTCAATGACACCACCGGAACATCCGGTGAAACCATTGCATTAGGGTACGCAGTTGCTTATCCTCTGGGAGTTGTGGGGATTATTCTTTCTATGGTTATCATAAAATATGTATTCCGTGTTAATTTTGATAAGGAAACAGA
The DNA here is from genome assembly GCA_020860805.1 of Tannerellaceae bacterium. Classification (GTDB taxonomy): domain Bacteria; phylum Bacteroidota; class Bacteroidia; order Bacteroidales; family Tannerellaceae; genus UBA4116. Next base: position 2,308 of record JAJBTP010000488.1, read on the forward strand.
ACAGTTACAAACAGAAGAAAATAAACAATCCAAAGGTGCCCTGCCTATTTCTTTGATTGTTAAAAATCCGGCTGTTTTTGGGAAATATATCAGTGACTTATCCGGATTACTGGAACACCGTGAATTTGTTATTTCACGTATCTGGCACAGTGACAGTCATAAAATTGAAATTGCATCTGCTATAACTGTTTTAAATGAAAATGATAAAATATTCGTAGTAACCACAGATAAGGATGTTGAAACTATCAAAGCTTTTATTGGCCAGGAAATTACGATGGACCGTAAGGAATGGATCCCTACCGATAGTCAGATTATCAGCTGTCGTATCGTGATAACAAATCCGTAATTAAACGGAAAACATCTCGGAGATCTACAATTAAGAAGGGTTTTATGACTTAACATCACACGGCTAAATCGTGCCGGTGTAGATCTGGTGGCAAATCCGTCATTAAC
>JAJBTP010000150.1 GCA_020860805.1 Tannerellaceae bacterium
TGAAGAAATAAAAAATAGGCATGATACACAAATAGTACCATTTATTATAGAATAGGTATAGTTTAATAAGTCTTTCATTTCAACTTTAATCAGAAAGAAAGTCAGACAATAAAACCAGCTCTATCACTTTTTGATTAAGCCTATCTATTGGTGTATAATCTTTCCGGATATATCTTTCAGGTATTTTTTGGGCAGAATTATGGTTAAGATAGAAAACTACTAGCTCGGTACTGACACCGTATTCGTTTTATGCAATAGTAATTCAAGGAAAATTTGTTTTAAATGATAAGGAAAGCATAAAAAAGGTCTTACCTTAAACGATAAGACCTTAATATTCAATATTTGTGACCCCGGTGGGGCTCGAACCCACGACCCATTGATTAAGAGTCAATTGCTCTACCAGCTGAGCTACGGAGTCTTTATTCTTATTTCGGGTGCAAAGATATGGAATTATCTTTCCCGAGCAAATATTTAGTTTAATTTCTTTTCCCTCTATTCATCAAATTCATACATATCCGAAGGTGTCGTACGCTTCAACGCAGCCAGGATTACGTCTTTTCCTACACGGATTCCTTCCTGATATAAACGTTCTTCTACTGTTTTGAAAGCCAGTTCGGGATGGTTATTATCCCGGCTGAGGTGACATAGCCAGATGTTCTTTAAGTGAGGCTGATAATGAGTTGCCAGTAGTTCGGCAGCTTCACGATTACTCAGATGCCCGGTAGGACTGGCTACCCGTTCTTTCAGGAAAGCAGGATAAGTTCCGAAACGCAACATCTCTTCATCATAGTTGGCTTCCAGCACCAAATGGTTGGCCATAGCCATATATTGGCGTACTTTATCCGTCACATGTCCTACATCGGTAATAATCGTAAATTTATGGCATCCGCATTCAATATAATATCCTACATTATCTGTACTGTCATGCGGCACTTCAAAAGCAATAATCCGGAAATCACGGATAACAAAAGGTATTTCTTTCTCTATAATCCGCCGTGAACTAACCAGTTTATCTTCCACATAACGGCTCCGGTCGATACCACTATGCACAAGAGCCGTAGTGTAAACAGGTATTGCGCAACGTTCACCCAGATTCCCAACAGTTTTAATATGGTCTGCATGGTCATGCGTTATTAATATGGCCATGATACGGGTCAACTCAATAGAACGGTCTTTTAAAACCTTTTTAATCGTACGTAGACCGATTCCGGCGTCAATCAGGATACCGTATTCCGGCGTACCAAGGTAATAACAGTTGCCACTGCTTCCACTGGCTAAACTAAGAAATGAAATTTTCATATATTATTGTCTGCCTATTCGTTTATAAAAACTCCTTTACCCGGGGCCATTTTCTCAGCAACGGACAAAGTCAGGGATTGTTACCTCCCCTATTAGCGAGCAGTTCGTATGCTCCTTCACCTCTTCAGGTGACATATCATGACCAAACAGAAACATCATTTTTGTAACCGCACTCTCCGTTGTACTATCATATCCACTGATTACACCTGCTTCCAGCAATTTATGTCCGGTTTCATACCGGTGCATTTCCACACTTCCGGCACTACACTGGGTAACGTCTACAATAACAATCCCCCGGTTCACAGCTTCTCTGAGTTTTTCAATGAACCAGTCAAAACCCGGAGCATTACCACTGCCATACGTCTCCATCACAACACCTTTCAGCCCGGGTATCTGCAGAATACTCTCTACAACATGTGGTGAGATACCTGGAAATATCTTCAGAATAGCTATATTTCTATCCAACAGATAGTGAGGTTTCAAAGGTTTACGTGAAACCGGATGATAAATCTGTGCTGTATCGTATTTAATATAAATACCGGCATGTGCCAGCGCAGGATAATTGTATGAACGGAACGCATTGAAATGATCAGCATTGATTTTACGGGTACGGTTACCACGCAGCAATTCATTTTCAAAGAAAATACAAACTTCCGGTACAATCGGTTGTCCATTATCTTTGGCTGCTGCAATTTCAATCGCAGTAATCAGGTTTTCCTTTCCGTCCGTCCGCAACATACCGATGGGTAACTGCGAACCTGTCAGGATAACCGGTTTTCCCAGATTCTCCAGCATAAAACTAAGCGCGGAAGCAGTATATGCCATCGTATCCGTACCATGCAGAATAACAAAGCCATCATACAAATGATAATTATCTGCCACAATCTTCACCAGCTTCTTCCAGGAATCTGGACCCATTTCCGAAGAATCCATAGGCGGATCAAACTGGAGAGTAGAAATCGTGTGTCCCAGCTTTTTCAATTCAGGCATATTATCCTTTAAATGCTGAAAATTAAACGATTCCAACGCTCCTGTTTCCGGATTTTCAATCATACCAATCGTACCACCCGTATAAATCAGGAGGATATTGGCTTTATCCTGGTTTGTTGATGAATATATAGTCATGACTCGCAAAGTTAATAAATTATTCTTCTCCTTTTAGCACAGGAACACTTATATGATATTTTACCGCAACAATCCTTACCAGAATAACAGAAGTGGCTGAGATAAATTGTAACAGAGCATCCGGTAGTCCCACACGCAAACAGATAGCATACATAACACCCCCAAAAACACAGGCGAGTGCATAAATATCCTTACGAAAAACCAGAGGTTCTTCATTAATAATAATGTCCCGTATCATACAACAAAACGACCCGGTATGGGTCCCCTAAAAAATAGGTCCCCATTAAGGAAACCCAATGCCAGGAGGCTTTGCATTCCCACATCCAACAACCA
>JAJBTP010000495.1 GCA_020860805.1 Tannerellaceae bacterium
CTACCGTTATATTCTCTAATTTAAAGTAATTCCCATTTTCAAGGTACCAGGACGAAACCATTACGGCATCTTTAGTAACCTCTCCGTATTTAGTATACGCAGAAAGCAAAACATTTGCATTTCCGGAAGCTATTGTACCCATATTATAACGTTGGCGGTTCATGATATCGAATCCAAAAGCTCCCCGGAAGAAAATATTCATATCGAAGTTTTTATAGTACAATGAGTTACTCCAGGAAAGGAAATGTCTGGGTGCTCCGTTTCCAATCACCCGTTTATCTTCATTCTGTTCCGAACCTTTCCGAATCCTTTTCACCGTCTTTATTATAAATAAGCAAATAGCCTTCCTCATCTATACCAGCATGTTTATATCCATAAAAATTACCTACTTTACCTCCTTCTTCCACACGGAACAGATAGACACTATTTCCGGTACCGGTTCCATACAGTTCAATATAGGATCTTTCATAAAAATCATTCGATAAACTTTTTAATTTGGTTTGTCCGGTTGAATAAATAATTCCGGTATTCCACCCAAAAGTTTTATTCGTGATAATATCCGCATTCAATGTCATTTCAAAACCGGTATTTACAGTAGTTCCCACATTCACCAGAATATCCTTAAAGACCATCGGAGGTTGTGGTGCCGAATATGTATACAACAGGTCTTTTGAACGGCGGTCAAAATACTCGAGTGATCCCCGTACTCTTCTGAAAATCTCAAAATCAACACCTACATTTGTAGTAATACCTTTTTCCCAGGATAGGTCAGGATTTGCATTTCTTTTTGGTTTATACCCTTTGACCCAACCATTATCCATCAGATAGGAAGATGGATTCTCAGCATCCTGTCCATACAAAACCTGTGATTGGTAAGGATTAAAATCAGAACGTCCGGTAACACCATAAGAGATTCGTGGTTTAAGGCTGTTTAACCATGATTTTTGTCCGTTAAGAAAAGACATATTTGCCATCTCCCATGCCAGTGATGCTGCCGGGAAATACCCCCATTTAGAGTTGGGGCCAAACTTAGTTGAACCTTCATAACGCAAAGAGGCAGAAGCCATGATCATGTCATTCCAATTATAATTTACACGCCCGAATACACCGATTAGTTTAGATAATGTTTTACCGGTTACCATTTCTGCCTTTCCATCGTTCAAATATCCTCCACTATTCATATCATGCCATAGCGTATTATCGAATGGAAAATCGTTATTCTGCATCTGTCTTTGCTCCCAGTTATCATCTTTATAAGAATAACCTCCCATGAACCGAAGTATATGTTCATCTTTACTGAAGGTATAATTGGTGATCCATTCTACCTGTGAATACCACCATTTCTGGTTTCTTAACAGAGCCCGGCCTGAATAGTTATTTTGTTCTGATTCAGCAGTAGTTGAAGGAATAAAAGTATGGCTATCAAGTGTATTATGCTGATGTGAATAAGTTAATGCCGTATTCAGATTATGATGGGTTGTCTGAAGTAGGTTTAATTTTAATTCCACACTTCCTAACAGATATACTCTATTACCTCCATTTTGCACAGAATTCATCTGCTCCACCGGATTACATGCTCCCGTGGGAGATGTAGGATGATAAAAAGTACCATCTTCATTATAAATAGGCATTGTTGGATTGATGTAGTTTGCATTTCCGAACTGGGAATGTGAAATGTTGTTTTTTTCATCCATTTCTCCATCCCATTTCTCCTGTACTTTACGGGCAAATAAAGAGCTGTTCAATTCCATAAATCCACTCATGAAACGTTGTGATTGGGTAAATCTTGCTCCAAACTCTTCACGTTCGCTGGCCACATCCAGACCAGTAGATTTTTTATAATTGAATGATGCCCCGTAGCTGCCATTCTCTGTAGAAGTGTCTATAGAGATATAGTGATTAGTATCATAAGAAAGATCACGACGTATCTCTTTTGCCCAGTCGGTAGCATATCCATAATTATGTCCACGTTCGTACTGAACGAATTCATCGGCTGTTAATACACGTGGTTTGAAGGTTTCAATATTAGCTCCGAACCATCCATCATAAGTAACCTTATAAGTACCCGGTGCTCCGGATCCTTTACGGGTTGTAATAATAATTACTCCATTTGCTCCTCTGGTTCCATAGATAGCTGCAGAAGCACCATCTTTTAATACAGTCATGGACTCAATGTCCTGTGAAGAGAGATTACGGATATCTGCTCCCACAATACCGTCAATAACAATCAGGGGTGAATTGGAAGACGAAAGAGATGTAGCCCCACGTATCTGCAATGAAGAACCACTATTAGGATCTGCCGGTGATGAATTTACAGCATTTAATCCAGCTACCCTTCCGGTAATCAATTCCATCGGATTACCAACAGCACCTTGCTGAAAATCAGATTTGTTTACCTGTACAATTGAGCTGGAAAGTTCCTTTCTATCTATGGAACCATAACCAATAACTACTACCTCATCCAATAATTCAGTGTTGTCTTTCAATATGACCCGAACCATCGATTGTCCTGTATAAGAAACCTCTTCTGTGACATACCCTAAATAAGAAACTACAATTATAGAGTTCTCAGGTACATTTGTAAGAGTAAATCCTCCATCAAGATCAGTAATGGTTCCATTTACCGTACCTTTTACTATGGCACTTGCTCCAACCATAGGATCTCCTGTTTGGTCTACTACTATACCTTTAACAATTTTATCCTGAGCATATAAAGTCAAAGTAAAAAATTGCATCAGGAGAAATGGAATAAACC
>JAJBTP010000082.1 GCA_020860805.1 Tannerellaceae bacterium
GTACAAGTATTCTCAAATGTGAATCTTCGATATTTAAAACTGATGACTTCTGATTTATTGCATCTACCCAGAACCAAACATTTGCTTTTTTCCCATTTTTATTAGGTCTTTCATTTGTTTCTCACGTAGTACCGTAGAGAGTATACCAATAAAATATCCGTCCCTATGTGTCTGACTGGCATCGATATATTGTACATTCTCCTTTTCACATATATCAAGCAGATATGATTCTACTATTTCTTTCTGCTTCTCGGTGAGATCTATCTTTTTTCTCATTGCTCTTCCTAATTAAACTTCATTGTTGTTTTATAGAGGGGGAAACTACCCTTAAATACTTACAGCTATAAGATCCACTGAAACCGGTGAGCCACACTACCAGTTCTCCACACATCCATTGCGGGCCGGCATATACTTCCCACTCTTTATTTTTATATTCTGGAAAGTTTCCTTCAGCTCCAGTCATAATAACTTTTGTCCCAGGTATCATAGAGAGTTGTCGTTTTTCTTCTTCGTATGCATCTTCGGAAAAGATTGCGGTTATTTCATATCCGGAACAGTTACAGTATAAAATACTGCTTCCGGGAAAAATATCCTGCAGGTACTCTCTAAGTTCGTTCTGCTTGTAGAAGTTATGCTTTGATATTGTTTCGGATGTCATCGACATGACTATTTTCTTTGCATCCGGGTATTCTTTTTTATAGTCTTTTAAATTCATTCTTGTTCCTCCTTTCTTTCGGTAGCATCAGTCCAGAATTCACCAGCAATTTTATAAAGAGTTAGCTGGAGCTTATCTCCAATCCTTATCCATACGCTGTCATTTTTATTGTCTTCTATACTAAAATCCGCTTTTTCGGATCCTCCGTTCTTTTGGTATCGATCTATAACTGATAGATAGATTGCTTTTAAATCGGGAATTTGGGCATATTCAATTGTTGTATGCTCATATTTCCGGAATCCTACCTCCAACATTTTTTCCAGAATATTATCCGGAGCGAAAGATATAACATCGATAAAGTATTCATCATCCATTCTGTCTTTACTATCCACCGTAGATACATGCAGCCGGTACACAGTCGGATTTTCTACATTCTTAGATTGCGCTGAATAGGTAATGTTTGCTCCCAGTTCTTTACATTCTTTTCCAAGAGTAAGCATTAAATAAATTGCGGCATCATGCAGGTTCTCTTTAATAAATTGTGAGACTATTTTTCCCTTTTGCACTTTTGTTAAGTTTCCCATTTATTTTCCCTCCTGATTTAGTGTATCCCAGAATAGGACGACCTGTTTCATTATATTATCTAATTCCTGAACTGCAGCATCTTCTTCCATTGCTGCTAATGTAAAATAGTATAATACTGTTTGAGATACTCCGGCCATAAAAGCCTGACGGGTTTCTTTACGTTGGATTTCTCCCATTCTATTTTCATCCAACCTTCCTTTCTTGAGATAAAGTTGGTATTGTTCCTGAAGGTCAAATTTCATCGCTTGATTTTTTAGAGGTTCATATTCTGTAAATGTGCAGAAGGTTCCATTTAACTTATAAAAGAGATAAAGGGATGTGGAAGGCTGAACAGGTGAATCCGGATCTTCTCGTGTAGATAGATTGACGGAGTCAATACCACGTACTTTTTGTTGCTGATAGCCCTTGTGCATCCCGGCGATTGTATTTTTCACTTCTTTGAAACTCCGCCCTTCTTTCAATAGCTCTTCCACTTTTTAACACAGTGTTTCACCCACTTTATTGGGTGCTTTCTGGTTCTGGCAAAAAACAATTACTTTGCCTTCGTTACTAACCTGGTGTAATGTGTAGCTCATGTTATTTTAATTTATTTGTTCAGTTTGATTACTATTTTTTATTACTACATGTAGTGCATGTGCAAATTGGTAGGCTGTTTTTGCAATCCACTCAGGAGTATCATCAATGTTAGGATTCGATAACAAACCTTGCATTGCTGCAATAGCCGTAGTTGTAATGATATTTTCTTCTACCATATCTCCATATTGTAGTAAATCTACAATGTCTATTTCAAGAGCTTCTGAGATTTTATACAATACAGAATACTTGAGTGCGCGATTCCCTGATAAGATCAGACTCAATCCGGACTGTTTCATTCCAATCTTTTTTGCTAAAGAATCCTGTGACATTTCGTTGTCTTTCATGATTCGTTGGATTTTCTTTAAAATCACGATTTCTGTATAAGGTGATATCATAATTACTTTACTCCTCTATTTTTTGATTTTTACTTCAATCGGATATTCTTCCATGGAAGGTATTTTTCCAGCAAGAATAACTACAATCTCGAATCTGATACTTTCTATCAGCTTACAGTCTATTCCTGGTATCCATTCTCCTCTATCATTTTGAATGGGTTCTTTATCCAGTATAGAATATTGTCCGCAATTATTTTTTATAATAAAAGCCATATTACTCCTCCATTTTTTCCGGTATATGTTTAGCAGGAAATAACTCATGCATAGACCTGCCTATGATTTTTGAAATAATCTTCTGCTTGATAGGTGGAGGTGTATGGGTTCCGGCAATCCACCTTCTCACTGTCACATCAGTCGATATCGTTGCTTTACATAATTTTTCGATCAATTCGGTTTGGGGATCCTTAAGGCTCTTGTAATACTCTCCAAGGGTCATTTTTCCCTTTTCTTCATTTACTTTTTCCATACTCTAATCTGTTTGATTAATTATTATTTTATTAATTTCACCTTGATAATATTATTATCACAATGCAAATA
>JAJBTP010000052.1 GCA_020860805.1 Tannerellaceae bacterium
AAATTATAGTATAGGATCGTATGAAGACACTGGAAAGATTAGTAGCAGAGAAATTATTGAAAATCAAAGCCGTAAAATTACAACCGGCTAATCCATTTACCTGGGCTTCCGGCTGGAAGTCTCCAATCTACTGCGACAATAGAAAAACCCTTTCTTATCCAGCTGTTCGTAGTTTTATTAAACTTGAATTAGCTCGTGTTATCAGTGAAAAATACGAAAATGCAGACGCTATCGCCGGAGTTGCAACAGGTGCTATTGCACAAGGAGCTTTAGTTGCTGATTTATTAAACTTACCTTTCGTTTATATTCGTGCAACTCCCAAAGATCATGGTTTGGAAAACCTTATTGAAGGTGAATTGAAACCTGGTTCAAAAGTGGTGATTATTGAAGACCTGGTATCCACAGGTGGAAGTAGTCTGAAAGCAGTTCAGGCTGTTCGAAACTTCGGTTGTGATGTAGAAGGAATGGTAGCCATCTTTACACATGGATTTCCAATTGCAGAACAACAATTTAAAGACGCAAACGTAACATTGACAACACTCAGCAATTATGATGCTGTGATAGAAGAAGCGGTCAGAACAAATTATATTGACGAAGCGGAAATTAAAACATTACAGGAATGGCGGAAAGATCCGGCAAATTGGAATCCTGGACGTTAATATTATAAAAGCGACAATGACAGATTTTGTTAGTGAGGTACAAACAATCCCTTATAGTGACGAGCGGATATTTATAATGTTATCCGATCTTTCCAACCTGGAAAAAGTCAAAGATAGGATTCCGCAGGATAAAATTAAAGATTTTTCTTTTGATATTGATACATGTAGTGTTACTATGGCTCCGGTGGGAACTATTACCTTTCAGATAGTGGAACGTGAACCGAATAATACAATAAAGTTTACGACTACTAACTCACCGGTACCTCTCCACCTGTGGATTCAATTAAAACAGGTTAAAGCAAATGATACACGAATGAAAATAACAGTCCGTGCAGACTTAAATCCTTTTTTGAAACCGATAGTATCAAAACCATTACAGGATGGTGTAGATAAATTGGCTACATTATTGGCGAATTTGCCGTATTAAATTTTACTATGGCTCAAAAACTTTGGGAAAAAAACGTGCAGGTTGACAAAGAAGTCGAAATCTTTACAGTAGGTAAAGACCGGGAAATGGATCTTTATCTGGCAAAATATGATGTTTTAGGCTCTATAGCCCATATAACAATGCTGGAAAGTATTGGACTTCTTACTTGTAAAGAATTAGATTCATTACAAGCAGAATTAAAAAAAATATACTGGTTAGCAGAAAAAGGAGAATTTATAATTGAAGAAGGCGTAGAAGATGTTCACTCACAAGTGGAACTAATGCTAACCCGTACTTTAGGAGATACAGGGAAAAAAATTCATAGTGGACGTTCACGAAATGATCAGGTTTTATTGGACCTAAAACTTTTTACTCGTGCAAAAATACAGGAAATAGTAGAACTTACTTATAATCTATTTGATGTTTTATTGGATCAAAGTACGCGTTATAAAAATGTTTTACTTCCGGGATATACACATTTGCAGGTAGCCATGCCTTCTTCATTTGGCTTGTGGTTCGGTGCCTATGCTGAAAGTCTGGCAGATGATCTACAGTTAATGTCTGCAGCGTATAAAATATGCAACCGTAACCCATTAGGGTCTGCAGCTGGCTATGGTTCCTCTTTTCCATTAAACAGACAAATGACTTCAGACCTACTGGGGTTTGATTCCATGAACTATAATGTAGTGTACGCTCAAATGGGGCGTGGAAAAATGGAACGTACAGTGTCATTTGCTCTTGCAGGAATAGCTGCAACTTTATCTAAATTAGCTTTTGATGCCTGTATGTATAACAGCCAGAATTTCGGATTTATTAAACTTCCTGACCAATTTACAACAGGGTCTAGTATAATGCCTCATAAAAAAAATCCGGACGTATTTGAACTCACACGGGCAAAATGTAATAAAATACAAGCTTTACCACAACAAATAACTCTCATCACTAATAATCTTCCATCCGGCTACTTCCGGGATCTTCAAATTATTAAAGAGGTCTTTTTACCAGCTTTCGATGAATTAAAGGATTGTATACGCATGGTAACTTATATGATGAAGGAGGTAAAAGTAAATAATGAGACACTGGAAGATCCTAAATACACGCTGTTATTTAGCGTGGAGGAAGTGAATCGACTTGTTTTATCCGGAGTACCTTTCCGGGATGCATACAAACAGGTAGGACTGGATATTGAAGCCGGACAGTTTACGCCTGATGTTAAAATTCATCATACACATGAAGGAAGTATTGGAAACTTATATAATGATCACATTTCTGTTTTAATGCAAAAGGTAATGGATAGCTTTGCTTTTGAGATAGTAAATGATGCAGAGAAAAGGCTTATTCAGTAAAAACTTACTGATTTTTTAGCCCAAATATTTGCAGAAATAAAAAAGTTATCTACCTTTGCACACGCAAACACAACCAATGCGAAAGTAGCTCAGTTGGTAGAGCATAACCTTGCCAAGGTTAGGGTCGCGGGTTCGAATCCCGTCTTTCGCTCATTCTTTAGAGAAAGGATGCTCGAATGGTGGAATGGTAGACACGAAGGACTTAAAATCCTTTGGCCATAGCGGCTGTGCGGGTTCAAGTCCCGCTTCGAGTACATTCTGCGAAAGTAGCTCAGTTGGTAGAGCATAACCTTGCCAAGGTTAGGGTCGCGGGT
>JAJBTP010000249.1 GCA_020860805.1 Tannerellaceae bacterium
AAATCGGAGAAATTACAAAAGAAGGTAATTTCTTTAAATTTATTCTTACAAATATTACACTGGGGCAAAAAGCCAGCTTTATGTGGGCTGTTGGAGCCGGACGATTTCTGCAAACAGCCGGATTATTTATGTTGGGAATGTTAATGGGTCGAAAAGAATATTTTATTTCTTCCGAAAAAACATCCGGTTCTGGATAAAAATACTGATTGTAGCTGCAATTACCTTTGCTCCGTTATATGTTTTGAAAATATCAACTTACGACAACGCTGATTCAGATATTATAAAAAATACAGTTGGTGTAATATTAGATATGTGGCAAAAGTTTGCTTTCACATTTGTATTAGCTTCCTCCTTTTATTTGCTTTATCAAAGTAGTAGCTTCAGAGAGAAAACAAGCCGGTTTAATTTATATGGACGGATGAGCCTTAATAATTATATTACTCAATCTATTCTGGGAGCTTTCATCTATTTTCCCTTTGGTCTTTTTCTGGCTCCTTATGCAGGTTATTTCCTTAGCTTTCTGATTGGTATCGGCATGGTTATTATTCAGTTAGGATTCTGCCACTGGTGGTTAAAAAGTCATAAGCAAGGTCCATTTGAAAAGCTATGGCATCGACTGACCTGGATTGATACTAAAAGAAAGTAAACACACCTAAAATAAAAGCTGCTTACATAGTATCCATTTCTATATACACGTATTAATAAGAAGGTTCATGTTCTAATCCAAACTGGATTACTTCTTCTATTCTCTATCACATTATTTTTATCGTTTCACCTAGTTAAACAATTAGACTACCAGGTGAGACAGCTGTTTAACCGGGTAAAACAATCAGCCTAACGGATTAAACAATCAAAAAAATGCAGAAGAGAGAAAGACTTCAAAAGGATATTTATTTTTAGTTTCTACAATCAACCCGATGAACAAGTATCAAAAAAATAAGGCCATCTCCTTATTTTGAGACGGCCTCTTAGTAGGTATAAGAAATTACATTTTCAGAAAACATTTTTGATTACTGATTTACCATATAGATTGAACGGAATAGACCTCTAACTCCTTAACTTCTATATTAAATCCCCAAAACCGGAAATCATCCTGATTAGAAGAATCCAGGGAACGCTCCATAGAGTAAGAATAAACTCCACCATCTACAAAAAACCTCTATCGAAGTACGATCGATATAGATATCTGCACTCAATTCCATACTGGTCATATCCTGCGGAGAATAAAACATTCCATTCAACAGATTGAAGTTTAAATCATAACTAATAATGTCCTGTCCGGCCAGATTTAATCCGGCGGCAGTAGTATGCGAAAGTTTTATAGTGGTTTTAATTCTTAACCCATCCAGTGCTTTAAATTCATTGAGTTTAGCAGAAGCATCCTCTGCGGTCAACGTATTCCATTTTCCTACAGATGTAAATAGTTGCTCCGTCTCTTTAACCGGAACACTATATAATCGTACACCGTCTTTCGTTGTTCGTAATGATAATTCAGTTGGTAACAGCATCATACCGGTAAAAGGCATATCTTTTTGGCCAATCCTACCCCATCCTATCTGAATACGCCGTCCGTCACTGGCTGGTATATTGGTAAAAGTCTGAGCTGCATAGCAGGAACCTGAAGTATAATAATGCTTGCCCGATTCAGGAGTAAAAGTTTTACCATCAAATGAACCCAGCATGTATGTTCCACTAGCTCCATACATAACCCATCGGGTATTCGTTTGGTCTCCGTCTACCGGTAATTCAAACAATTCGGGACATTCCCAGAAACCAGATGTATGACTTTGATAAGTCCAGTCTTTCAGGTCACTGGAAGTATAAATAGAATGCCCGTCACGCTCATTCAGTATCATCACCCAATGTCCGGAAGGTTCATACCAGATAATTCTGGGGTCACGTGTATCCATACTGTTCCATTTTTCTTTAGAATCAATAACCGGGTTCTTTTCATATTTATTCCAGGTACGTCCTTTATCCAGACTATAAGCCATACATTGGGTTTGTCTGTCAGGAGATGCTGCGGTATAAAGTGCAATCATTGCCGGAGTATCTTTTTTATTATAACCTGCTGTATTCTGATAATCTATAACAGCAGAGCCGGAAAACATAGTACCTAATTCATCCGGATAGAGAGCTTCCGGCAATTGTTGCCAATGCACCAGGTCTGTGCTGACAGCATGCCCCCAGTGCATATTTTCCCAATCCTGTTCATAAGGATTATGCTGATAGAAAAGATGATATTCGCCATCAAAATAAACCAGTCCATTCGGGTCATTTATCCATCCTCGCTGAGTAGTAAAATGAAATTGTGGACGATTCTTTTCTTTATACAAAGTTTCATAACCGGCTATTTTGTCATCCTGGTATATCTTCTGTAAGCCGGCTGCTTCTCCATCATATTTAATGGTAATAGTTTTTCCCTTAAAAGGAGTAACATCACAAAAGACCCAATAATTACACTCTCCCGGAGCAAGGCGTATCACAAAGCTTCTTTCCTCATTCCCTTTTATTCAAATGTCATTTTTCCTCTTTCTGTGGCATGGGAAACGGGTAGATTCAGATACTGCTTTGTTATTTTCAACGAGATTTCTCCGGCATTGAGAAGAACCGGAAGTAAGAGAAGACTGGTTAGTCCGCACCTAAAAAATGTTTTCATGGTTATTTCTATTTTTGAATGATTTATTCACAAGTATACTACCTGTTTCTTATTCCGGATATAAAATTTAGTTCATCTGTTTGTACT
>JAJBTP010000208.1 GCA_020860805.1 Tannerellaceae bacterium
AAATGATGTAGGATATGGTATATATGATTTGTATGATCTGGGCGAATTTAATCAAAAAGGGATTGTCCGTACTAAATACGGAACTAAAAAAACAACTACTGGAAGCAATAGAGGAACTACATAAATATCAAATTTCAGTCTATCTGGATGCTGTGATGAATCATAAAGCCGGAGCGGACTATACGGAGAAATTTATGGTAAAAGAAGTAGATCCGAATGACCGTAGTAAAACGATATCTGATATCTATGAAATAGAAGGATGGACAGGATTTGATTTTCCGGGTAGGGGAGACAAATACTCAGATTTTAAATGGCATTGGTATCATTTTTCCGGTACGGATTTTAATCAGGCCAATGGGAAAAATGGCATCTATCAGATTCAGGGTGAAGGCAAATCCTGGAGTGATGGGGTAAGTGGTGAAAATGGCAACTACGATTACCTGATGTTTGCTGATATTGATTTTGATAATCCGGACGTAGTACAGGAAATGATTAAATGGGGTGTCTGGGTTTCCAAAGAGTTAGGACTGAACGGTATGAGACTGGATGCTATTAAACACATTAATGATGACTTCATTGCCAAATTCCTCCATGATGTTCGCCAGGTAATGGGAGAGGAGTTCTACGCAGTAGGTGAATACTGGAAGCGGGATATCAAAACGCTGAATGAGTATCTGGCATCTGTTAAATATAAAGTAGATTTATTTGATGTGCCTTTACATTATAATATGTATCAGGCCTCTTTACAGGGCAAAAGTTATGATTTACGAAATCTTTTTACAGATGCTTTGGTTACCCATCATCCGGAACAGGCGGTAACGTTTGTAGATAATCATGATTCCCAGTGGGGAAGTTCATTGGAGTCACAGGTGAAAAGTTGGTTTAAACCGTTGGCATATGGGCTTATCCTCCTGCAGAAAAATGGCTGTCCCTGTGTTTTCTATGGTAATTATTATTCCATTGGTGACCAGAAATCACCTCACCGGGGACTTATTGATACTTTACTGGATGCCCGTCGTAAGTATGCTTATGGGGAGCAGGATAACTATTTTGACCATGCGAATACGATTGGATTTGTGAGAAGGGGAGATGAGTTTCATCCCGGTTCCGGTGTGGTTGTTTTAATATCCAACGGAGAAGATGGTTTCAAAGATATGTATGTAGGAGAATCCCGAAAAGGACAGGTATGGCATGAAATAACCGGAAATATAGATAAAGAGATAGCCATTGCCGACAATGGGAAAGCTATGTTTCATGTGCATGGAGGCAAACTGGCTGTGTGGGTACAGAAAGATGGGATTCCGGAAGAGGCTGAATGAAAACGAAAAAATAAAAAAGAAGAGGGGCAACCATCAGATCACCCCTCTATGTTTAATTAATACAGGAAAAGAACTCATATAAACTCAACCATCCTAATTATATGAATCATACTTCCTGACCTTTATAACAGAATTTTATACATGGAGGTTTAAATCATTATAGATGACTGCTTTTTCTTCATCTCCTTCTTCAATGGCATCCGGATATAAGCAGACCATTGCATTTCTCCCGGAGGATTTGCATCATTAACTTCCGCACTGCGGATTTTACTTAGGTCTTTATCCATTTTTTTTACGGAGTTGATAGTCCGGTCTGTACCTGTGGTATCTTCCAGATTTTGTAAGCCACCGGATTTTTTACCGCTTCTACCGGATCTTTGATATCCTGCCACTTTTCGCCTAACCGGCTGCTTAATCCATCATTCCAGGGACCATAACTATCTTCGCCCTGAGACATATTGAAAAATAGCTTGCTATATCTTGGATCACCCTGGAGAATTCCCGGAGGGAAGTTGGGCTGGATTATATCCAATGCAGCTTCAAATTGCTGGAAGTGAGTAATCTCACGTGTCATCAGAAAACGTAATGTATCTTTTACATATTCGTCGTCTGTAAATTTCATCAGATATTCATATACGATTTTAGCGCGTGACTCTGCCGCCATATTAGAACGTAAATCTACCGTCAAATCACCATTTGCATTTACGTAAGAGCCATTCCAGGGCACACCATTACTATCAGTTACGGAAGGACCTCCACCGGTTAGAACACAGAATTGCGGATTGAAAAGCGCCTGGTGAATATAGTCTTCTTTGGCTGCTTTACCACCCATTATTTTATTAATTTCCATTTCTTCAACGGCATTCTTCAGTTCTCCGTTTACTCCGGTCAACAATATTTGAATGGTTGCACCTACTATTTCAAGATGACTGAATTCTTCTGTTGCTATATCCATTAGCATATCATATTTATCTGGATAAGCATTTTTGCAGGTAAAAGCCTGGACAAAATATTGTATGGCAGCTTTTAACTCACCATTACCACCTCCAAATTGTTCCAGTAATAGTCTGGCGAAACGTGGGTCAGGCTTGGATACCCTGGCATTATATTGTAATTCTTTGCAATGAATAAACATATGTTTAGATGTTTTATTTAAACGTATTTAGTTATTATATTTAAGTAGTTAAAGAAGCTATTAGTCGCTTTGCTTCCTGGAAATAAAATCTACTTAGTTCTTTGACTTCCGGCGAAGCGATAACTTCTTTGACTACTTAAAAGAGGATGGGAGGGGTTATAGATTATTATCCATATTCTCCGTACGATCAGACATATATTCTGCCTGATTTTTAGTTTTATCCCAACCATCTTTAAATTTACTTATGCCTTTGTCAAAGAATTCGTTGGTAGAAGTACACATTTT
>JAJBTP010000317.1 GCA_020860805.1 Tannerellaceae bacterium
ATGCGTCCACCTCCTTTAAATTGTCCGGTCAGGTCAAATTGCCATTTTTTGAGTGGGGTCTGGTAAGAGGCTGTTACCAGTCCTTTGTTATCGCTTACCAGTGGCTTTTTCAGCCGTTCGATGTGTCCGGCGGGGTCTTTATAATCGGTTTTCGCATCTGTGTAGCGGTAGGCGGCTGTCAGTGTGAAGCCCCGGAAGAAGGGGTAAGAGGCTTCTATCTGGTAGCTGTTTGAATACGATTTGCCATCCAGGTTATAAAAACGTACGGCATGCGGGTCGGTATCCATATCTACTACTACCTGTTTACGGAAACCGGTGTAATACCATTCGCCGGTGAGTGCTAGTTCTTTACCGAACAGGGGAATATAGAAAGAGAGGTTTAATCCTGTATTCCACGCTTCCTCCTGATCCAGATTGTCTGCAATTTCCATTACCCGGCTACTGGAGAGAAGGAAATTGTTTTCGGCCAATACGTTGGCGGTACGATATCCTTTTCCCGCAGAAGCACGGATATGGAACCAGTCTGACGGGTTGTATTTTATATGTACCCGTGGGGTAATAAAGAAGTCATATAAGGTACTGTAATCACCTCGTACGCCTGCTAACAGAATTAATTTGTTGTCCAGATTGAACGTATATTGTGTATAGGCTCCCGGTATGGTTTCTTTGCGGTTGAAGACTTCACGCCCTCTGGCTGTTGTGGTGATGTTCTCTGCAAAGCTGTCGTAGTTGAGGCTTAACCCGGTACTCAGGCTGTGCCTTGGTGTAAATTCTTTTTCGTACAGTAAACTGGCATATACATTGTCCTGGTACACGTTGTAGGGCGTCCGGTCGTACATGGATTTTTGTTCGTGGTAGGAACCTGACAGGATTAAGGCCACACTTTCTACTTTTTCGGTATCTATGATGTAAGCCTGTTTGGTGAACAATTCTGCCCGGTTGGTATTGAGGTTGATACGGTATGGGTCCGGGAAGTTATGATGTTTAATGGCTTGTCCGCCTGTCCGGTTTTCATGCAGGTATCTGACTCCATACTGGGATACATAATTATCGACTTTATGGTACCAGCGGTTCATCAGGTTGACCTGTTCAGTCAGGGGGGTATCCAGAAAGCCATCGTCGTTCGCATCGTGTTCCTGCTTATCGTTGGAATAATGTACGAGTAGTCCGGTAGAGAGGTTTTCGTTGATGTGCCAGGAAGCATCCGAATTAACTTCGAAACGTCCGGCATCACTTACAAAGAGGTTTCCGGAATAGATATCGGCTGTCGGAGGTTTCTTGAATTCTACATTTATTTGTCCGGCTAAGGCTTCATATCCGTTTTTTACAGATGAGGTTCCTTTGGATACCTGGATACTTTCCATCCAGGGGCCGGGCACATAATCCAGTCCGTATAAAGAAGCTGCTCCCCGGAAATTCGGATAGTTTTCCGTCAGCATCTGTACATAGGTTCCGGAGAGTCCCAGGAGTTTAATCTGGCGGGCTCCGGTGGCGGCATCGGCATAGGATACGTCGACCGAGGGATTGGTTTCAAAACTTTCAGCCAGATTACAGCAGGCTGCCCGGCATAGTTCGTCGAATGTAATTTTCTGTGTCTGTAAAACGGCTGTACGGGAAGCGATGGTTCCCATTTTTCGTTCACTGACCACTACTTCCTGTAGTGCTACTTCTTCTTTCAGGGTGATACGTAGCGGTTCGGATGTATCGGTTACCTGAACGGTTTCTGTGGTGTAACCGATGTAGCTGATGATAAGTTCGGATATGCCTTCTATCTGTTCGAGTTCAAAATAACCATCTATATTGGTGGTGGTTCCTTGTTGGGTACCTTTCCAGTATACGTTGGCTCCGATAATTATGTCGTTGGTATCATCTGTTACATAGCCTTTTACAGGTGCTGCAAAGATGGGTAGAATATATCCTATTCCAAGTATGAATATATATTGTAGTTTGCGCATGTGTAGCGATTTAAATAATAACTGATTAATGAAATAATTTACTTGTTTATCCTTACGCATAAGGACAATAGCATAGAGGCTCCGGATACTATGTATCCGGGGAAATCAGTTTTATTTAAATCAAAAGGGTAGTAAGCATGGATAAGTACACACGCGGACATACGGGGAGTGGTGGACTATATTCTTCCACCTCCGTAGTTGTCTGCTTATCCAGCAGGGTTAATAAGGTAAGGGATGGTAAACCGAATAAAGATAGGTCAAGCTCTACGGGTGTAGGCTTTTGTAAAGGATTGGATGGACTATCGGATTCAAAATCTATCCGTTTCAAGCCACAACAATCGGTTTCATCTATCCGGGAATCATGTGCACACAGATGTGCTAAGCCGTCATCTCCATCGGAGTGATGACAGCTATGTCCGTGTGTATGTTCTTTTTCGTGATGGTGATGTTCATGTATTTCACAGCATTTATCGCTCAATACAACCTCCAGTCCTGCTGACCGGCAATCACCGCAACAGTAGGATACCAGATTGATTCCTGACCCGCCATAGAATATCAGCGTACCCAGAATCAAAGCGATTGTATAGTTTACTACATTCTTCATCCGTTACAAATATACAACTTTTAAAGATAGCTAAGTTGCTTTATCTGTTTTTTTAATAAAAACCGGGTACCGGATTTGTTTAGTGTAGTGAGAATAAATTACAATAGTATACATTTTAAACCTAAAAGATATGCAAAAATATATTTGTGATGTATGTAATTACAT
>JAJBTP010000122.1 GCA_020860805.1 Tannerellaceae bacterium
GAATATACTTTTTAAATTTGCAGTGCAAAGAAAAGAATTTTCTATCTTATAAAGCAAATTTAATCAGCGAAAAATGCGGAAAATTGCACATTTTTCCGGTTCTTGTGCATTCAAAAACTAAAAATGATGAAAAACATTGCCATATTTGCCTCCGGCTCAGGTACAAATGCAGAGAACATTATCCGTTATTTCATTAACAATGAAACGGTTAATGTTGCAGTTGTTTTATCAAACAACCAAAAGGTAGGCGTACACGCCCGTGTAAACAAATTAGGAGTCCCTTCGTATGTCTTTACCCGGGATGAATTTGTGGAGGGAACCCCTGTTATAAATAAATTGGCTGAATACAAAGTCGATTTTATTGTTTTAGCAGGCTTTATGAACAAAATATCAGAGGCTCTGTTAAAAGCCTTCCCAAACCGTATTATTAATATCCATCCGGCACTCCTACCCAAACACGGTGGAAAAGGTATGTTTGGAATGCACGTGCATAAGGCAGTAGTAGCAGCCGGAGAAAAAGAAACCGGTATTACCATCCATTATATTAACGAAGAGTATGATGAAGGAGCCGTCATCTTCCAGGCCCAATGTGAAGTAAGTCCGGAAGATACCCCGGAAGATGTAGCCACCAAAATCCATACCCTGGAATATGCTCACTTTCCCCACGTAATAGAAGAAGTTATCAAAAAAAATATAAAGAAATTAAAGTAGCTATTCCTATGGTTTAAAGGGTGCCCGTCCGGACACCCTCTTTTTAAGAGGTTTCAGTTATTTATTAGTGTGTCTATCACTAATTTTTTCTTACTTAAACACATATCCCTGTAACTTATCTTCTCCGGAAAATTGATATACAATACTATCAGAAGCAGGTTGAAAAGTATCTGTTTCTCTATCCCACTTTCGTAATTCTATTTTTGAGTATTCATAATTTCATCCTTTATATACACAATCCGGTGACTTTTTTCCCAACTATAGGTTTCTTTATTCCAACGGCTTATCAGTAAACATTCAGGATTCCCGTTTATATCATAGGTATATTCTTTTTGTATATGCAGTATATATCCGTCTTTTACTTTTTTGCATACCTGTTTAACAACAGTTCGTTCATCCTCAAAAACAACATTATAAAGAAACTCTGGAGAGGAAACAGATGTCATTCCTTTCCCGCTTACTACACACACTATGGCAACTATGCAAACTCTTCTAACCGCTATAATTAACTTTTTCATGATTTCTACATTTTAGAGTTAAACATCCTGTTCGTTTCCGGCAAATGTAAAAGAGTTTACCTCAAAACATAGTTATCATTGCGTTATATAACCTTACCATTTTCGTTAACACTTTCCGGTAGAAATGTTATCTTTCAAAATAACCATAAGGAATTAATTTCTCAGGGTCAGATATTTCTTTTAATACACATTGGTCCAACAACATTATACGGGTAATTACTTTATGCACATCCCGGAAGTTATGATCAGACAAAATAATTCCTTTTTCAGACGAAGCTTCCTGTATATACTCCCGAACAGCCTCAATAGCCACAGGAGATAATCCATTAAACGGTTCATCCAGTAAAATATAGGGAGCCTGGCAAAAAGAATCAGTTTAACTTCCAGATAACGTAATTCACCTCCGGACAGATCCCTAACTTTTGCATCCCTTCTTTTAAACAGAAACTTATTACCCAGAAATCTATTTACCTGTTCTTTTAAGACATATGCTTTGACTACATCCTTAACAGATAAATAAAGAGGTAAATACGTATGCTGGGGCAAATAAGCAATCAGACCAGAAAAAAACGGACTTCTTTTACAGACCTTCCCATTAATACGTATAAAAACATTCTGAGCTGTCAAACTCCCGAATATAATATTAAAAAGAGTCGATTCACCAGTACCATTCCGGCCAAATATCCCGATAATTTCTCCCGGATAACAATGAAGAGAAACATCGGATAATATATCCGCCTCTTCTCCAAAATATTTTACGACACTATCGACCTCAAGGCATTGGGACATAATTGGCTACCAGTTTTAATAAAGTACCTATTAAAAAATAAATAAAGACAGAAAATATCCAGAGTTCCAGCCTGGAAATACCCTGATTATAATAAAAGAAGTATTCTTCCCTACTTATCAACTCTTTATAAAAAAGAGAAAGTAACAGTCCACAGAAAAGACTGGTAATAAAACCGGTAGGGTGCTCAAGTTCTATACCCGAAAAATTCCAAATCACTAATATAATACAAGCAATGGATAAAGTAATAACCTGTGTACTTTTCCAAAAGATGAAATAAAATTTAATTCGTCTGTTTATATGTATTCCCACTTCAGCAAAACTATAAAACATTCCCTTCACAAAGTGTTATATACACGTTATTTAATGTGAACTATATGTTTAACAAAAAAATCAAAGCAAAATCAATAAACTACCTTGTAAACTCAATTTTTTCCTTTCACCCTTCACAAATCGCTGTAATTATCTGTATTTCAACCAGTAGCAGGGTGAAGGGGAAGGTGAAGGGAAAAGACAACCCTTCACCATGTATCGTCCTAAAAAAGTTCTCTTCCAGATTTATAATCCATCCCGGAAGATTTAAAAGTATACATAACAGATTAAATATCAAAACTGTACTATCAATAGTCTAAGGTGATTTTTAATCACGAGTGTTCTGAAGAATGTAATATATTGATTTCTTTATAGTTCCCCTCTTGAGA
>JAJBTP010000403.1 GCA_020860805.1 Tannerellaceae bacterium
GTATATTTCTCAACAATGTATTTCTCAAAACAATTTCAATCAGTAATAAAGCAAAAACCAACAAAGCCCATTTCGTATACTCTTCCTGTTTTCTACTGTATTCCTGGACACTGATTTTTGTTTTTTCAAGTTTATCAATCTCCTCGTAAATTTCCTTTAATGCCTTATTATTTTCAGCCCGGAAATACGAACCTCCTGTTGTATTAGCTATCTGAATTAGTGTTGGTTCATCAATATCCACCGGAATATTCTGATAAATAACACCACGGGAAGTCTGAATAGGAAATGGAGCTTTTCCTTGTCGTCCCACTCCAACCGTATATACACGAACACCAAAAGCTTTTGCAATCTCAGCTGCAGTCACCGGCGGAATCTCTCCCCGGTTATTTACCCCATCTGTCAATAGAATAATTGCTTTAGAGATAGCCTGGCTATCTTTAATACGGTTTACAGCAGTAGCCAACCCCATACCAATAGCAGTTCCGTCATCTACCATATAGCACTGTATATCTTTCAAAAGGTTCAGCAAAACAGCATGATCAGTAGTCAATGGGCATTGCGTAAAACTCTCTCCGGCAAAAACAACCAGGCCAATATTATCATTCCTCCGTCCGTTAATAAAAGCGGCTGCTACATCTTTAGATGCTTCCAGCCGATTGGGTTTTAAATCTTCTGCCAGCATACTTGAAGATACGTCCATCACCATCATTATACCAATCCCTTCTGTAGAAGAAGTTTCCCAGTTATTTGTGGATTGCGGACGAGCCAGCACTACAATTATAAACGCTATTGCCAACATTCGGAGAATAAAGGGAAAATGTCGGAAATACACTTTCCAGGATTTAGCTACAGGTGTCTGAAAAGCTTTTGTAGAAGAGGCCTGCAAACTTGCCTGACTTTTTCTCAATTTCCAGATATACCAGCCAATCATCGGAATAAGTAGCAATAACAGGAACAAATATGTCGGATTAGCAAATATCATAATGATTCATTCGTTATGTTAGTTTTATCTTCTTCCGTTATTTCTTCCGGCTTAATAATTTCAACCGGTTTAGTCTGATTAACGAATAGATAAGCATTCATTAAACTGAGGTTATTTTCATCAGGTAACGGATGGAACTGAGCAAACTTCACAAAGTCAGATAACACCAGAATCTGTTTCAGACTATCATAAACCGATTCCGCCTCCGTATTTTTGCGAATTAACTCCATAATCTCCCCGGAAGTCATTTCCATTGCATTAATACCAAATCGACTATGAATATACTTACGTAAGGTATCTGTCAATTGTGTGTAAAATTCTTTATTCCGTCCCTGCTGCCACAATTTTTGTTGTTTAATCTCATCCAGTTCTTTTATTGCAATTACATGCGGAGGCAATACCGGTTCCGGCTTTTTGAAAGGATTAACCGGCTGTTTATTCCGCATTCGCTGTACCAGGAAGTAAATTAGTACCACTAATAGTATAAACAGTAAAACTCCCAATATAACAGGATAGTAATCTGCAAATATAAAAGGCGGTTTCCACACTGTTTTTATATCATAAAAATCATCCGGGTCCTCTATATTGACCGGAACTGTGGATACTTTTAAAGCAACCTGGTTAGACGAAATTATTTCATCTCCATCCAAAACCTGGACAGGAGGTAAAAGGTAAAGAGATGAATCAAAAGAAGTAATCAACAAATCCTGTTTAATAATAACCCGGTTATTATCGATAAAAACAGAATCCGGATCAGATATCGTTAAAACCTCTACCCCTCTCATAAGTGTATCACGGGATATCAGTAAACGTACGTCTTTATCACAGTCTGTGGTTACATTAATAGATATAATAGACTGTTCTCCAATTAATATAGCCGCAGGTTCCAGTTCTATATCGATTAATGTTTTTTGCCCCTGGATAGTTCCACTCATTAACAAGCAACATGCCCCTATCAGAAACAAAACATTATATTTAAATCGTTTCATTCGCACGCTTTTAATTTCGTTTGTCAAATAGTGTAATTAAAGATCTTACATAATCATCCTGGGTACGGATAGAAACAGCGTCTACACGGCATTTTTTGAAAGCATCATTCATTTCATCCTGTCTCTGCTTCCACCAGTCACTATATGCATTACGTACAGCCCGTGAAGAAGTATCAACCCATTGCTCCAGCCCTGTTTCCGCATCTTTAAGTTTCATCAACCCAACATCCGGTAACTCAGTCTCCCGCTGATCATATACCTGAATCGCAACCACATCATGTTTACGATTAGCAATTGTCAAAGCATCTTTAAAATTACCTTTATCAATAAAATCAGATATTAAAAAAGCCGTGCATCGTTTCTTTATGGCATTGGTAAGATATTTTAATACATGGCTAATATCTGTTTCTTTATCTTCCGGATGAAAATCAATCAGCTCACGGATAATATAAAGGATATGTCTTTTCCCTTTCTGGGGAGGAATAAACTTCTCGATTTTATCAGAAAAGAATATAACCCCGATTTTATCATTGTTTTGTATAGCGGAAAAAGCGAGAGTAGCAGCCAGTTCAGTGATAATTTCTTTTTTCATCACATTCACCGTACCAAAATCCCTACTACCGGATACATCAATCAATAACATGACCGTTAATTCCCGTTCTTCTTCAAAAACCTTAATTAAGACCGTACCTACCGGGCTGTAACCTTACCGGCCATATCCCGGATATCCTCCCCCAACGGGGA
>JAJBTP010000632.1 GCA_020860805.1 Tannerellaceae bacterium
AGTCTTTCCTCCATCATTTCTGATAAACATATCGATATTAAAGAAAAACTTTATATAGAGGAAAAACGAAGAATAGCGCAGGCTGCCAACCGGTTACTCGAACCTAATGATAAAATTATGATTGCCTCCGGTACTACGCTTCTGGCTTTTGCCAACGAGATAAAGACTGACCACCATATCACCGTTATCACCTCTTCTGTAAAAGTTTCCCTTACGTTATGTTACGACCCGTATATTGAAATTATTCAGTTGGGCGGTATTATGCGGAAAAATTCCGTTTCCGTTATTGGCCACTATGCCGAAAATATTTTGGAGAGTCTTTCCTGTAACAAGTTATTTCTGGGAGTAGACGGATTGGATCTGGATTATGGGTTAACTACCAGTGATATGAGTGAAGCGCGTATTAACCAGCAAATGATTGATGCTTCCCAAAAGATTATTATCATGACAGACTCCTCTAAATTCGGGAAAAAGGGATTCTGTAAAATATGTGATTTTGATAAAATACACCAGATTATTACAGATACAAATGCCCCTATGCATTACGTAGATATGCTCCGCGAAAGAGGTGTCGAAGTTATATTAGTTTAATGTCAGGAGTGAAAACGAATTAATCCATCCATCGGAGAAGCTTCTATACTTCCCAAAACGACTCCTAAAGTGAGGGCTACTTCACGAATGATTTCCTGGTAATAGAATGCGACAGAGCCGGTAAAATGTATAGGATATTCCGTGTACTTATAATGGAATACATTTTTCCGGAAAAATTCCCGGAAAGCACAGGTAACCAGTTCACGAACGGAGGCATCCTGTAAATGGCTCAGAATAAAAGGAGAAATAGATGCCAGAAAGCGGTTAGGTAAAGGCTGGCGGTATACTTTCTCCAGAATCATAGCAGGCGTTAACTCATAAGTTGCTAAAAACTCTTCTTTTATTCCGGAAGTCAGACCGTTTTTCAGACAGGCACCTATAAATAGTTTTCCCAAAACAGCACCACTACCCTCATCGCCCAGGATATATCCTAAAGGAGAAACCGTATCTGTAATTTCCAGACCATCATAAAAACAGGAGTTGGAACCGGTTCCCAAAATACAGGCAATTCCTTTTTCTGAACCACAAAGCCCCCGGGCCGCAGCCCATAAATCACTCCGGATTTCGATTTGTTGGCACGGCCAGATTTCTGATAAGGCCCGGCTTATACTATTATTCACCTCTTCGTGGGTACAACCGGCACCATAAAAGAAAATAGCTTCCGGAGCCTGTTCCGGCTTTAGCCCGCAAAATAGTTGTATCAATTCCTCTTTTATCTCTTCCCGCGAACGGAAATAAGGATTCATTCCACAGGAATATAATTGAGCTATCTGTTTGCCGTTTTCCAACAAACGCCAATCTACTTTAGTAGATCCTCCATCTGCTATCAGTATCATCCTTCCTGTTGTTTATTCATTTGAATCCGGGCTTCTAATTCCCACGTACGAAGCCGGTCTTTATATAAATTGTTGGCATTCATTTTAATAGTATCCAGAGAGGCATCCGAATTATCTTCCCAACGGCGGCAATAGTACAACACATCATATATTCTGCCAATTGGATATTCCCGTGAGAAGCGAAGCCCTAAAGCATAATCCTCTCCATAACTGGTATTCGGGACTTTTATTTCCCTCAGTAAAGGTGTATAAAAAGCACGGGGGGCGCCCAGCCCATTAATCCGTAACGCATTATTACGTCCGTTTTCCGGGGTCCACTCTGTATGGTCAATAATACCCGGTGGAATAGGTTGCAGGTTAAAATCCGTAAGCATATAGGTACCAACAACCATAGCGCACTGCTGCTGATAAAAAGCATCTACTATCTTCTGCAACGTATTTTCATCCGAATAGATATCATCACTATCCAACTGTACTGCAAACTTACCACAAGCCTTATGATGAACTCCCACATTCCAGCAGCCACCAATCCCCAGCTCTTTACTCTCCGGAATTACATGGATTAATCTTTCATCCCTCCACTCCTGCAAAGCCTCGGTTGTTCCGTCTGTAGAATAATTATCCACCACAATTACATTGTAAGGAAAAGAAGTTTTCTGGGATAAAGCACTATGAACAGCATCCGCAATGGTACGGATACGGTTTCGTACCGGTATAATAACAGAAGCTTCGAATTCAAAAGGGATCTCCAGATTGATTGTTTTAAAAACAGGTTTCAGAAAGCCTCCTACATTTTTCAGATACTCTGTACAGGCCTGCTCCATCTCCTGTTGAACAGCACGGTTCTTCGGGTCTACATAAGCAAACTGTTTTTCTTCATCACTGATTACCGTTTCTTCTTCCCGGGTATATAGGTATTCATTTATATGTACAATTGCATGGTTTTGAGCCACTTTCAACCGTAAATCATATAAGGAAGCAAACTGATAATCTACATCCATTTTCCGGACTGCTTCCTGCAACGCTTTTGAGGAATATAATAATACCGGTCCAAAGTTAAAATCATCCCTTAAACTACCTTTTTGATAATCAATAAGAGGTACTAACTGTATCTCTCCACCTGCGGATACCTTATAATCTGTATATACCAGGCCTGCCTTTGTACCTTCGGCAACTTGTACCATGCGTTCCAATGCAAACAAATTAAATACGATTTTTTCCGGATAAGTAATAATAAGAGAATAGGCGTCATTAGCTTTTGATGCAATGAGTTGCAATGTACTTGTT
>JAJBTP010000091.1 GCA_020860805.1 Tannerellaceae bacterium
TTTCCGGTGAAGCAAAGCGTGTTGGTTCAAGTTCATTGATTGCTTCAACTTCAATAGTTGTAATTCTTTTCCCCTTTGCTTTAAATCCTTTTACTTCTATAAACTCTTCTGCATCTATAACCAATGTTCCCCGGAAAGCATCATTCCCTCTATACACCACTTCTATTCTTGGATATAACTCATCAGTTAATATATACAAAGTATTTTTCAGGTTCTCTCCCAGGAAATTTTGTTTATTGGGTTTTGCTTCCAGTTGAAAACGTTTCAGATAAGGGTTTTTCTGATCTGCATCGTACAAAGCAGCTGTCCATATCTTATTCGGATCATATTTCCCAATTACCAGAATGTTGTTTTCATAATGATTGCTGACATCATAATTGGTTATATAGAAGTCACCATTTCTGAGTATAACGAGGATTTTATCATCATTATGAAATTCCCCAATTTCTTCTCCACGACCATCATAATTAAGACGTAGTACATCCCAGTCAAACCATACTTGTAAACCGCCTAAAGTAGAGGTTCCTTTTTGCTTTAGGTTAATTTTATGTATTTCGGCTTTTGTCAGGATATTACCCATCGAACTGCGGCCTTTTATCTGAATATCACTGAAGTTCTTTTCGAATACCAATAAGCGCTGACGGGGCTTCGGTTTAAGAATAATTTTGACAGTCTCTGCTTCACCGTTAGGATTCACACTAAAATATAATATTCTGGAGCCTGGAGTACCTTTAGTAATTACATATTCTTTATCACGTGTGATGCTTGTTACCGGAAAACGTTTAATAAAGTTTGTTCCGTTTTGTCCGTCACGGTAGATTACATTATAAATTGTCCGGCTGTCGTTCCGCTTAAATACATTCAAATATAGAATATCCTTGCCTACGAACATTTTATCTGCTACTTTTACTACCTTAAATGTTCCATTCCGGTAAAAAATAATGATATCATCAATATCCGAACAATTACAGATATATTCATCTTTTTTCAAAGACATACCGACAAATCCTTCAGTCCTGTTGAAATATAGTTTTTCGCTTGCTTCTACTACTTTAGTAGCTTCAATTGTGTCAAAGTTTCGTATTTCTGTCATACGGGGATAATTACCACCATACTTTTCTTTAAGCATGGTAAACCAACTAATCGTGTAATTTACAATGTTTTTGAGATGGCTATCAATCCTTTTGATATCTTTTTTAATTTCAGCAACGAAAGCATTACTTTTATCAGAGTTAAATTTCAGGATACGTCCCATTTTGATTTCCATCAATTTGAGAATATCTTCCCGTGTTACTTCACGGATGAAATTCTCTTTAAAAGGCTCAAGACGTTTATCAATATGCTTGATAGCCGTATCCATATTTTTAGCATTCTCGAACTCTTTATCTTTATAAATACGTTCTTCGATAAAGATTTTCTCAAGGGATGCGAAAAATAGTGCTTCCTCTTTCTCCGCTTTTTCAATTTCCAGTTCTGTTCTTAACAATACCAGCGTATTGTCAGTAGAATGATGTAATACATTACTTACAGTAAGAAAATGAGGTTTTTTGTCTTTAATTACACAACAGTTGGGTGAGATACTGGTTTCACAATCGGAGAAAGCATATAATGCATCAATAGTTTTGTCAGATGACACGCCAGGTGCCAGGTGAATTAATATTTCAACATTCCGTGCCGTATTGTCATCAACCTTTTTAATCTTAATCTTTCCTTTGTCATTCGCTTTTAGAATGGACTCAATCAGAGAGGATGTTGTTTTACCGTACGGTATTTCAGTAATGACAAGTGTTTTATTATCCAGCTTGCTTATTTTAGCTCGTACTTTTACTGAGCCCCCACGCTCGCCATCATTATATTTACTTACATCAATAGAACCACCGGTCTGAAAGTCAGGATATAAAGTAAACTCCTTACCTTTTAAATACGCGATAGAAGCATCTAATAATTCATTAAAATTGTGGGGTAATATTTTTGAAGATAATCCTACCGCAATACCTTCTACTCCCTGGGCAAGTAATAAAGGAAATTTTACCGGCAGCGTAATAGGTTCTTTATTACGTCCGTCATAAGATGGTTGCCATTCAGTTGTTTTAGGATTAAAAACAGTTTCAAGTGCAAACTTGGATAACCGGGCTTCAATATAACGGGGTGCAGCAGCTCCGTCGCCTGTTAAAATATTACCCCAGTTGCCCTGGCAATCTACTAATAAGTCTTTTTGTCCTAACTGTACGAGTGCATCTCCAATAGAAGCATCCCCGTGAGGATGGAATTGCATAGTATGTCCTACTACATTTGCGACTTTATTATATCGCCCATCATCCAGCCTTTTCATAGAATGAAGAATACGTCTTTGTACTGGTTTTAAACCGTCATTAATATGCGGTACAGCACGTTCCAGTATTACATAAGAAGCGTAATCCAGAAACCAATTCTGGTACATTCCTGACAGATGATGTGTTATTTTTGTTTCTCCTTTACCGGGAGCTTTATAATCAGAATGACTTTCTGAAGCAGCAGTCTGTGCCGTAACCTCTTCAGATGGCTCTTCTATGTTGTTGTTTGTTATCTCGTTTTCGTTAATCTCTGTAATATCTTCTGGTCTCATATAAACTTTTCAGCAAAATTGTGCTCAATATGCAAATATAGTGAAAAAAGCAGGATATGAAAGAGATGTCTGCAGGAATAAAATGGAATATAAGAATTGTTTAAAAG
>JAJBTP010000582.1 GCA_020860805.1 Tannerellaceae bacterium
CCTGGGCTTTTTCTACTGCGTACCCGAGGCCAGTAACGGGTGGAAACAATAGACGCTGGCAGCCTATGATGAATCCTGCAAACCAACGTTTGAAATAGAAGCATTTTCAGACTAAATATTGATATACGATGAAACATACGATTTTATTTCTTATACTTTCCGGCTTCCTGAGCCATGCAAAGGCTCAAACCGTACGACAGGATTTTACACTGGAAAAAAACTGGAGGTTTACCAAAGGAGATATTTCCGGAGCAGAAAGTTATACCTTCAACGATAGTAAATGGGAGTTGGTTACTATCCCTCATGACTGGGCTATTTTCGGTCCTTTTGACCGTAACAATGATTTACAGGAGGTAGCGGTAACCCAGAATTTCGAAACCGAAGCATCAGTTAAAACCGGACGTACGGGTGGTTTGCCTTACGTAGGGACAGGCTGGTACCGCACTTCGTTTGATGTGGATAACTTTGATAAAAACCGGAAAGAAGTATCCCTCCTCTTTGACGGAGCCATGAGTGAAGCACAGGTATATGTCAACGGAAAAAAGCCTGCTTCTGGCCGTTTGGCTATAACTCTTTCCATTGCAATATCACCCGGGCTGCTTAACGAAGACGGTAAAAACAACATCCTGGCGGTACGTCTGGAAAACAAACCGCAGTCGTCCCGCTGGTATCCCGGCGCAGGGGCTCTACCGGAATGTACATGTCAGAGTGACGGACAAGATACATGTCCCGGTATGGGGTACTTATCTGACTACTCCACATGTTTCTACCGAAATGGCATCTGTTTATTTACAGACTACCATTGCAAACAGTGGTGATAAAGAGATACAGGTTGTTACGGAAATTCTTTCACCGGAAGGAAAAGTGGTAGCCCGTAAAGACGATACCCGTAAAATCAATCACGGGAAACCTTTTGAACAGAACTTTATTGTTGAAAATCCTGCGTTATGGTCGCCCGAAAGCCCGAGTCTGTATCTGGCAACTTCCCGGATTTATGTAGACGGAAATTTAACCGATGAATATACGACCCGTTTTGGCATACGAAGCATTGAAATCATTCCGGACAAAGGATTTTATCTGAATGGTAAGCACCGTAAATTCCAGGGCGTGTGTAACCATCATGATTTAGGACCTTTGGGAGCAGCTATTAACGTAGCTGCTTTACGCCGGCAGTTAGTTTTGCTGAAAGATATGGGTTGTGATGCGATTCGTACGGCCCATAGCATGCCGGCTCCCGAACTGGTAGCGTTATGCGATGAAATGGGATTTATGATGATGATTGAACCTTTTGACGAGTGGGATATCGCCAAATGTGCCAACGGTTATCACCGGTATTTTGATGAATGGGCCGAAAAAGATATGGTCAACATGTTACACAATTACCGGAATAATGCCTGTGTCGTGATGTGGAGTATCGGGAATGAAGTACCTACTCAATGCAGCCCGGACGGATACCGGGTAGCTTCCTTCCTGCAGGACATCTGCTTCCGTGAAGACCCGACACGGCCTGTTACCTGTGGTATGGACCAGGTTAGCTGTGTACTCAGTAACGGGTTTGCCGCTATGATTCAGGTTCCCGGATTTAATTACCGTGCCCACCGCTATACAGAGGCGTACGAAAAACTTCCGCAGAACATCGTATTGGGTTCTGAAACTTCTTCAACCGTAAGTTCACGGGGCATCTATAAATTTCCTGTTGAAAAACGGGCCGATGCGCTGTATGATGACCACCAGTCTTCTTCGTATGACCTGGAATACTGCGAATGGTCGAATGTACCGGATGATGATTTTGCCCTGGCTGATGATTATGAATGGACTATCGGTCAATTTGTATGGACCGGCTTTGATTATCTGGGAGAACCTTCTCCGTATGATACGGATGCCTGGCCGAATCATAGTTCTCTGTTTGGCATTATTGATTTGGCAAGCCTGCCGAAAGACCGGTATTACCTGTACAGAAGCCTCTGGAATAAAGAAGCGAATACTTTACATGTATTACCTCATTGGAACTGGCCGGGACGTGAGGGTGAAGTCACTCCGGTATTCGTATATACCAATTATCCTTCTGCCGAATTGTTTATCAACGGTAAAAGCTACGGTAGAAAGAGTAAAAGTAATGAAAGCCTGCAACACCGGTACCGCCTGATGTGGATGGATGCTGTTTACGAACCGGGAGAAGTAAAAGTAGTAGCCTACAACAACCAGGGAGAAGCGGTAGAAGAGAAAATCGTGCGTACAGCTGGTAAACCGCATCATATAGAGTTGGTAGCGGACAGAAAAGACCTGGCCGCCGACGGTAAAGACCTGGCTTATATTACCGTACGTATTGTGGACAAAGATGGAAACCTTTGTCCGGACGATAACCGGTTGGTACAGTTCTCCGTCAAAGGAAAAGGAGCCTACAAAGCTGCTGCCAACGGTGACCCTACCTGCCTGGATTTATTCCATCTCCCCCGTATGCATGCTTTCAGCGGACAGTTGACTGCCATTGTACAGGCAGGTGAAACGAACGGTGAAATCATCTTTGAAGCCAAAGCTCCCGGCGTACAATCCGGTAAAATAACTCTTTTTACCAGATAAAACTTCCGGTCCATCCACAGGGAAAGAGTGAAATGTAATTTAAAAGATTCATTTCACTCTTTTTCTGTATATTATATTTGTAAATGCAAAGTTTTATTTCGCATTTTATCTGTAAATCCTG
>JAJBTP010000566.1 GCA_020860805.1 Tannerellaceae bacterium
AAAGACAGCCCCAAAGCAATAGCCACGACAATCCAATTATTACTTATCCGTATATCTGTATCTATAAAAGTAAGTAAAGATGTTTTGTCTAAAACGTTAACCAGGGCTACTGCCAAAAGAGCTGAAATAAAACTGATTAAAACAGCTTCACAAAGCAGGCTGATTCTCAAAATCCTGTCTGGACTACCTAATACTTTCTGTGTATTAATACTTTTTATCCGGAGGGGTGTTAAAGCTGTACTGAAGTTCGTAAAATTAATAGCTGCAATGATTATAATAAATAAAGCGATACAAATTAATAAAATCACCGTTTCACGGCTGCCTGTCCTCACCACCCAGTCAGAATCGAGATTTTCCTTAAAATAAATATCTGTAAGAGGTATTAATTTCACGGCCATTTCCTCCGGATTAGACATGTCTCCGGTAGCCTGGGAAAAATCAAAATTATGATTGAAATTATCGGTAACTAATTGAACTGACTCAGGAGAGTCGAGCATAACATATATAGCATAATTACGGGAAAGCCAGCGTCCTGCATCTGCGTTTTTAGCTATCGCCATATAAATACCATTCCGGAGTTGGGTATTTCCGGGTAAATCTTTAAATACAGCTCCCACAGTAAATTCCTTAACCCATTTCAACCAAATATCTTCCTCTGTGAGTATCTGTTTACCAATAGGATTTTCCTCACCGAACAATTTAATTGCCAGGCTCTCCGGTATCATTACTTTTTCAGGTTCATCCAGACAATAAGGGTCTCCGAGAATAACCGGGAAGTCGAACATCTCCATAAGCTAAGGTTCCAACAATACAACTTCTTCGTTAAAACCGGTTTTATGCTCTCCATTAAGCGTATAGAAATAAGAAACCATATTAAAAGGCCTTATCAGTCCACCCTTCTCAATATGAGGAGAAGATTTAACAAATTCATCCACAAACGGACGGCTATGAATCATTCCAAAAAGTCCTCCCAGATTCGTATCAACGCGGTATATACGGTTCGCATTTGAATGATGACGGTCAAAATTATATTCATACCGGACCTGTATCAAAATGACTATGAAAGCGGCAAAGGCAACCGTTAAACCTAAAATATTTAATACGGTCGCCATTTTAAACCGCTTCAACACACTCAGAAAGTTTCTTATAATCGTTTTCATGATTTAATTTCTAAATAGTTTTATTCAGATTTAATACTATTCACAGGATTTTCTGTGGCTGCCCGCCAGTTTTGCAACGTAACAGTTATCATTACTATAAAAGCAACAGTTATAAAAGCAATCCCAAATACCCATAAATACATAGGTGTTTTCGCAGCAAAGTTTTCCAGCCATTTGGCTACACTATACCAGGCAATGGGTGCCCCAATCAGGAAACAGAGTGTTACAATATGAAAATAGGTTTTATTGAACATGATTAGAATATCCTCTACTCCGGCCCCCATTACTTTGCGGATACCAATTTCTTTCTTCCGGTACTCAGTTTCAAATAATATCAAACCAAATACACCTACCAGTGAAATAAAAATAGCCATCAGGCTAAACAAAGAAATCATTTTATTCAGATTTGCCTCTTTTTTATACAGGTCATTAAATATTCATCGTAAAATTTTATTTCTACAGGATAAGCCGGGTCTATTGCTTTCAAAGTAGTTCGGATATGATTAACAGCAGCAGTATAATCACTTCCTGCTTTTATCCGGATATAGGAATAAGGCTGATAATCATCCGTATCGAAAACAAATAAAAGATTATAATCGGATTGCCGTAAAGATGTGAGATTTATATCTTCACAAATACCTGTTATCTCACGCTTATAAATATCATTCACATGCATATTATACCATCCTAAAGTCAGATTATATTTATCAGCCATAGAGCGAGTGATAACATATTTTGAATCCTGACTAATTTCCCGGGGAGCATGTCCTTCTATCATCGGTATTCCCATCACCTTAAAAAATCCGGAGATACAGATACAAAGAAATAATTCTGTTCTTCTTCCATAGGTTTAAAACTGGCCATATAATACATATCCTTCACCCCTATCACATCACTGGCAAAAGCAACTTCTTCAATACCCGGATAGGATTTCAGATTATTTTTATAAGATTCCGCATGATTATAGCGTATATCCTGATTTAATTCAATAATTGCGATCTGGTCTTTATCAAAACCAGAGGTATAATTTTGCATAAAAATCCTCTGTAAATAGACAAAAGAGGTTACAATAATCAGAACTATAGAAACTACAAACTGAAAACCAATTAAAATAGTACGTAATTGTTTTCCTTTCGGAGTAAGCCCAAAATTGCCTTTTAATACCAGTGCAGGTGGAAAAGATGTTATATACCAGGCAGGATACATACCAGCTATTAATCCTATAACCAGAGAAAGAATAAGAGTAAAAATTACGATTGGCAGGTTTGCAAAAAGAGAAAGCTCAGCATCTACAAACGTAAATACAGTTCTCAGATTTAATATATACACTAATAAAACAGCCAGCAAACAGGCGATAAAACTTATCGCAACGGCCTCAATGAGCAGGCTGGCACGTAACACACCGTCTGAACTCCCCAGTACTTTTTGTGTATTGATACTTTTAATACGTTGGGGAGCCAAAGAGGTACTAATGTTTGTAAAATTAATCGCTGCTATGAGTGTAGCAAAAAAAAGCAATAGCATTTAATTTAATGGATAT
>JAJBTP010000363.1 GCA_020860805.1 Tannerellaceae bacterium
AACTCTTTGGGCTGGGCCTGCTCCAGCGCCGTCACGTTGACCGCAAACCGGCTGTTCGCAACGAGTTGCCTGTCTCAGCCACCGCTGCAAAACTTTGTTGTACCCTTTTTTAATCCATTATAGACTTCTGTCATGTTCACATCTCGTCTGGCTTATACTCTGCAATCTCATCCAACGAACATCCAATGATGTTGCATAATTGATTTAGGGTATATGTGCTGACATTCCCATTCTTGCGTAAACGGTCGAGCTGTCCGGTACTGACGCCATACTCTTTGATTAACTTATACTGAGAGATACCTGCTTTTTTAAGTGTTACCCACAGCCTGTCAAATACAATCATATTAAATCTCCTTATAGTGACAGTCGTGCAAAATGACGCAACGAAAATCATATCGTTTTGCATCTAAGTTCCTTTGCTGTTTCATCAAAAAAGCTCACATTTCACACATAATTTTCACTTCCTTCCGCTTTTAATCCTGGGAGGATTTCGTTTATATCCCACTGGCGGTAATTCATGTGATGTTACCCTAAAATTCAGGATATAATGGAATCTTCTCTTGACAATAGCCCGTATTCGGGCTATAATGAACTTGTAATAAAGAGGACATAATCGTTGGATTTGGCTTGTACGCCTTAACCATAATTTCAAAGGGAAGGAGGGTTCTGTATGGCTGTTTATGTTGGAATTGGCCTTGTGGGTGCTTTCGCCAATATCATCAGTGGTGTTAGGCTGATTAAGAAGTATAGTAAGTAAGCTCCTACGCCCGAATCAATCCACAATGAAGAGCTGCCGCACTATGCTTTTTAGTGCGGCAGCTCCTTTAAGCGCAAACCCTGTTGTGAAGGTGGGAAAAAATGAATACGAAGATGCTTCTTTCGCAATTTTATAAGAAGAACAAATTTCGATTTTGTGTTGCTATTTTTAGTACTATTCTCATGTCCTCTGTTAGTTTGATGATTTCCTGGATCACACAACAACTAATTGACATTATTTCCGGTGTTTCTGGAACAGAAGGATTAAATGCACTAGCGGGTGATGCTGTGCTGGTAATTTTATTAATCATGTTAATCAAGTTTACCGAATGTCATACGGCCCCTGCATTTATTCAACAAGCTACAGAACAATATAAAAATTTTGCCTTCGAAAAAATTCTGCAAAAAAACATTTCATCTTTTCAAGATGAAGCGACTGCAACATATATATCTGCTCTATCCAACGATATGAGCAGTATCGAAGCGAACTACTTGGAAGCTCAGTTTTCTCTGATTAGTAACATCAGTATGTTCATTGGCGCATTCGCAATGATGCTTGTCTACAGTCCGTTGCTCACTGCGATTGCTATTGCATTTTCAATTCTGCCGGTGATTGCTTCCGTTTTTGCCGGGAATAAACTAAAACATGCGGAAAAGCGCGTTTCAGATCAAAATGAAGCATTTACAGCCACAGTAAAAGACTGCTTAGGCGGATTCTCAATTATCAAAAGCTTTAAAGCGGAAAAAACGATTCTGAAAACTTTTCGTGCAAGCAATCAAAAATTAGAAAACGAGAAATGTCAAAAGCGGAAAATTAGTGTGATTATTGGAATGGTAGGAGCCATCGCAGGCGTTGCTGCCCAGCTCGGTGTGTTTATTGTTGGAGCATATCTTGCCCTATCAGATGGGACGATTACTCCAGGAACCGTAATTTTATTCGTAAACTTAATGAACTATGTTATCATTCCAATTGCACAAATACCGCAAGACTTAGCAACAAAAAGTGCCGCCTTGGGACTTATCAACAAATTAGCGATAGCTCTAAATAGCCATGTCAAAGAGAAAGGAAAACTGCGGCTCCCTGCTTTATCACAGGGAATCTTGATTAAAAACGTCTCATTTTCCTACAATTCATGCGAAGAGGTTTTACATAATGTCTGTTTTGACTTTGAGGTAGGGAAAACATATGCAATTGTTGGGGCTTCTGGCAGTGGTAAATCAACGCTCTTAAAGCTTCTAATGGCATCATATGATAATTATACTGGCACTATTTTCTTCGATGCTAATAACTTGCGTAACATTAGTTGTGATTCAATTTTTGATTTCATATCAATAGTGCAACAAAATGTGTTTATCTTTAATGCGTCCGTTGTTGAGAACATCACCATGTTCAATCAATTTTCAGAAGATAAAGTGAATCGTGCTATAAAACTGGCTGGCCTTTCCGATCTAATAGCAAAAAAAGGTATGGATTATTTGTGCGGTGAAAACGGAAATGCCCTTTCTGGTGGAGAACGTCAAAGAATATCAATTGCTCGAAGTCTGTTGCGTGAAACGCCTATTTTATTGGCAGATGAAATTACAGCCTCGCTTGATAAGGAAACAGCTACTCAAATCATCAATTCTATTCTTGAATTGGAGAATTTGCTTCGGATAGTAATTACTCACACGTTGGACGAAAATGTGCTTAAAAAATTTGATGAGATTTTGGTTATGAAAAATGGCCGAATAGTCGAAAATGGTACGTTTAATGAATTGATGGCGTGTAAGCAATACTTCTATTCTCTCTATACTGTCTCACAATAACAAAATCAATACGCTTTTCTACTTCAGGAGGATTTCCGTGTTATGGTCATGGCTGCGAATATACAATCCCTTAGCGCGATAGTCCACAAGGCCGCGGGAGCCGTCGGAAAAGTCCCAGCTCTGCCCGCCG
>JAJBTP010000138.1 GCA_020860805.1 Tannerellaceae bacterium
AACTTAGACATGTTGAACGTTGTTATTTTTGGAGCTCCGGGCTCGGGAAAAGGAACTCAGAGTGAGTTGATTATAAAAGAATTTGGTTTAGACCATATTTCAACCGGTAATGTATTGCGTGCTGAAATTAAAAATGGTACGGAACTGGGAAAAACTGCTGCCGGATATATAGAAAAAGGCCAGTTGGTTCCGGACGAACTGATTATTGATATGCTTGCCGGTGTGCTGGATAGTAAAGAGGGGTCAAAAGGGGTTATCTTTGACGGTTTCCCCCGCACCATTGCTCAGGCAAAAGCTTTGAAAGCGATGTTAAATGAACGGGGAACAGATGTAACTGTTATGTTAAATCTGCAGGTAGATGATGAGGAACTTATTAACCGCCTGTTAGAAAGAGGTAAAGTATCAGGACGTTCGGATGATAATCTGGAAACCATTCAGTCACGTTTGGAAGTATATCATAAACAGACAGCACCTTTGGCAGAGTATTACATCGGAGAAGGTAAACACGAAGCAATTAAAGGCGTAGGAACAATTGAAGAAATTTTTAACGCAATAAAAGAGGTAATTAATAAGAAATAATTCAGGAAGTTAAGAAGTCAAAGAAGTTAAGAAGTCAGGAATAAAAAAAATATTCTTACATTCTTAACTTCCTGACTTCTTAACTTCTTAACTACTAAAATTATGGCTGAATCAAATTTTGTAGATTATGTAAAGATTTACTGTCGTTCCGGAAAAGGGGGGAGAGGTTCTTCTCATTTCCGCCGGGAGAAATATATTCCAAAAGGAGGTCCTGACGGTGGAGACGGTGGTAGAGGAGGCCATATATACCTGCGGGGCAACCGTAATTACTGGACGCTTCTTCATCTGCGCTATGAACGGCATATTATGGCTACTCACGGAGAGGGAGGGACAGCTAAAAGAAGTACCGGAAAAGATGGACAGGACCGGATTATTGATGTACCTTGCGGAACCGTTGTATTTGATGCGGAAACAGGTGAATTCCTTTGTGATGTAACCGAGGATGGCCAGCTGGTTATGCTGTTGAAAGGTGGTCGTGGAGGATTGGGTAACTGGAATTTTAAAACTTCGACCAATCAGGCACCCCGTTATTCACAGCCCGGTGAACCCTATCAGGAACGTACGGTTATCATGCAGTTGAAACTGCTGGCAGATGTAGGACTTGTCGGGTTTCCGAATGCAGGTAAATCCACGCTGCTTTCTGTGGTTTCAGCAGCAAAACCTAAAATAGCCAACTATCCTTTTACCACTCTTGAGCCCAATCTGGGGATTGTAAGTTACCGGGATAATCAGTCGTTTGTTATGGCTGATATACCAGGTATTATTGAGGGTGCCAGTGAAGGAAAAGGGCTGGGACTTCGTTTCCTGCGTCATATTGAGCGAAACTCTCTTCTTTTATTTATGGTTCCGGCAGATGCGGATGATATAAAGAAAGAGTATGAAATTTTACATAATGAACTGGTCAAATATAATCCGGAATTGCTGGATAAGCAGCGGGTACTGGCTATTACTAAAAGTGATATGCTGGACGAAGAGTTAATAGAAGCGTTATCAGAAGATTTACCGGAGGGTATTCCGTATATTTTCATTTCTTCTATTACTAACCAGGGAATTATGGAATTGAAAGATCTTCTTTGGAAAGAATTAAATAAACAGGCTTTCCATGATGTAGAGCGTATTGTTCATAAAGACCTGGATCTCTCAACAGTTGTTTTTGACGATGATGATTTTGTAATTCCGGAGGAGGAAGACCTGGACGATGATGATGAGTATGAAGAAATCGATTGGGATGATGAAGAATCCTGACAAAAAGAATCATATGAGGATGTTGCAATTTTCTTTATTAGAGAGAGATTGCAACATCTTTCATTTTATGACAACCCGTCAGGGTGGTTTTAGTGAAGGAACATATGGTACCTTTAATCTGGGAGAATATGTAGGAGATGACCCTCACGCGTGGCGTTTGAATCGTGAAATCCTCTGTCAAAGGTTACATATTCCATATGAGAAGCTTTTTGTCCCTTATCAGACCCATGGAACCAACCGGATAGATGTTACTCCTCTTTTTTAAAGCAAAGCCGGAAGAAGCAAACGGAACTTTTGAGAGGAGTCGATGCTTTGGTGACCTCCGTACCAGAAGTATGTGTGGCTGTTACTACGGCCGATTGTGTACCGGTACTTCTTTATGCTCCGGATCAAATGGTAGTAGCTGCTATACATGCCGGGTGGCGTGGTACTGTGGCAGATATTGTGGGAAAAACCGTAGCCTATATGCAGGAACAATATAATTGTAAACCCGAATTGATGAAAGCCGTTGTAGCTCCCTGTATTCATGCCGAAGCCTTTGAAGTCGGTGAAGAAGTGGCAAAAAGCTTTGAGTCTCTTACGAACCGTATGCCCGGAGTTGCTTTCATTCATCCTGTAACCCATAAGTATCATCCGGATTTACCTGAAATAAACAGGTTATTGTTGTTGGAGAGAGGATTATCAGCAGAGAATATAGAGGTTTCTCCTTTTTGTACTTATACACATAATGATTCCTTCTATTCTGCCCGTAAACAGGGAATCCGGAGTGGAAGGATGTTAACCGGTATCCTTAACAAGCAATAAAATATCATTAAAATTGATTTCTCAGATAAGATAGTGGCCGTTTGTCCCTCACTGGAAGTC
>JAJBTP010000477.1 GCA_020860805.1 Tannerellaceae bacterium
ATAATAACGTTTTCGAACGTTGTTCAGTAATTCTTCTGCCCGGGCCCTATTACCCAGCCGGAATTCCGTTTCTGCCAGGGTATAGTAAGCTTCCGTAAAACGGAATACAACTAAATAACTGGCTTTGACAGCCGGGTCGCCCGATGGAAATACCGGATACTTTACCAACCGGATACCTGAATTTTCTTCTCCGGTATTAATCGCAGAAGGCAGGCTACTAAAGCGTTCATCCGTTATTACATAGTTTTTCTCACTCTCCATTAAATCCGACACCAATTTATCTTTTTCCGTCCCTTTTAAATTGTCCGTATAAAGAGCTACCTGATCCAGATAGATTAGAGGGGAATTGCCCCACTCTTCGGCCCCGGTTTGCAACGTATGAGTGCCACCTATATACTGAGGACCAGCCAGAAACAAACCTTCATAAGAACCCTGGGAAAGTACCGTAAATTCTCTCTTCCGGATATCACAGTCCGGATATTTGGCAAAAGGATTTCCTAACGGATAAGAATATAATTTTCCGGCAGGGTCATACGAAGGAACCAGATGGCAACCATTGTAACCGGCCGGGAAATCCGCACTGCTGTTAAAACGTTCATATGCCTTATAATGCATAAAGAAAAGATAGTAGAATTCATCGTAATTATACTGCCGCGCCTGTGGAAAAGACCAGATAATTTCCGGGCACGCCTCATTGCCCGCATTCCAGAGATTCGTCCAGTCGGTTACCAGTTCATAGGAACCATACACACCATCCACTAAATCCTGTGCAACGTCACGGGCTGCTTCCCACATCGGTTCATCGATATACCAGGCAGCATTCAGGTAAAGCCGCATTAAAATCATAGCGGCAGCACCCTGCGTAAGCCTTCCTTCATGACCACTAACCGGATATACCGGAAGTTTATCTATATGTTCCAGAATACTCTCTTCTATAAAACGAAAATTCGCTCCGGTATCCTGAGTTTCAAAAGGTTTGTTAGTAGAAAGGGATAAAGGTGGAATCCTGTATAAATCCAGCAGAATTAACTGAAGATAGGCCCGGAGTACAGCCATCTCAGCCGTATGTTGTTCCTTTACCTCTTCGGTTAATCCCAGCGACAGGTAATTCTGTCGCACAATATCTTCCAGCATATTGTTACAGTATCCCACACCCCCATAGCAGGCATTCCAACCGGAATGGTTACTTTCTTCATACGTATCCCAGGTATGCTGGTGCAACATACGCCAGCGGCCACCATCCTCCCAATGATCCCGCTTCTGCGTAATGGTTAGCTGATCCGCAGCAATCTCCTGCAACCAGAAAACCCGTTCGGTCTCTGCCCATTTTACATGTTCATAAGGACGCAGCAAAGCAGCCACAAGTGCATCGCTGTCGGTATAGTAATCCTTTTTCTCTACATGATCATACAGTTCCTCTCCCAGGTCAAAACAAGAAGATAAAGCCAGGGTAAAGAATAAAGTTAACAAAGAAAATGTATAGACTATCTGTTTATTCATTAATCACTTACGGGAGTTATTTTTGCACCTGTCAGTTTTTCAATTTGTTCAACGACTGTAGATAAAGATTGTGTTTTCAGGAATGCCCCGGAAAAACGTTCATCCGTACCGGACGGTAACTTCCATTCCAAATCCGTATGGTAATGGACTGATAACAAACCGACAATATCTTCTATCGTTGAGTTTTCATACACAATAATACCTTTGCGCCACAGCGTTTGCCGGTCACTGTCCACTTCAGAAATGACACAACTGCCATCTGCAACAAAAAAGTCAGCCTGCTGGCCGGGTTCAAGTATCTCAACCGGTT
Organism: Tannerellaceae bacterium; assembly: GCA_020860805.1. Lineage (GTDB taxonomy): Bacteria > Bacteroidota > Bacteroidia > Bacteroidales > Tannerellaceae > UBA4116. The sequence goes on from JAJBTP010000477.1 coordinate 1,811, forward strand.
CCTTCCGGTTGCTGGACAGACTCACCTTGCCCTCTACCAGAATAACGGAGATAGACTCCGCGCGGGTACGTGTATCCACGCTGAATGAAGTACCCAAAACATTTACCTGCAATTCTCCGGCTTCTACCCGGAAAGGCTGCGACGGGTTATGCTTCACATCAAAAAAAGCTTCCCCCTCCAACTGCACAATCCTCTCTTTCACAGAGGGGTCACTAAAATAAACCAACTGTGACCCTTTTCTTACATATACAGAAGAACTATCGGGTAGCCACACTATTTCATCATCCGTTTCCGCCAGCATAGTAACCCAGGCATACGCCTGCTCTTCTTTGGCATGATTGAGCCAATAAGTGGCTAACCCACCTGCAAGCAGGAGAGTTATCACAGCCGCTATACGCATATAGCGGCTTATGGTATATCGTCTGACATCCGGCCGGTCTAAAGGCCGGATGTTGGAAACGAGTCGTTTCCATTTTTCGTCGTACACCTCATCTGTTGCCGGAGGAACCCACCCCGCCGTTTCCTGTTTGAAGAGTATTTTATATTCTTCCGAAGAATCTATCATCTTCAGCAAGGTTTTCTCTTCGTCCGGTGTTATGGTTCCGGCCAGATACTTTTGGATTATATGTAAAAATTCTACTCTGTCCATTTCTTTTCTCTTACTCTATAAAACTCATCCATAAATCTACATACACAATCAACCAGACGGCATACTTTTTCAACCCTTCCCTGAATCGTTTCCACGCCCGTGCAATATGTTTCTCTACCGCCTTTTCAGAAATACGCAACTTAGCTGCAATTTAACGTGTTTTAAAAACATTCAGCCGGATTAGCGTGAAAACTTCCTTACAGAGTTCCGGAAGACTCTGCATAATGA
>JAJBTP010000367.1 GCA_020860805.1 Tannerellaceae bacterium
CTCCTAAATTAAATCAATTCTATGTTTGGTTCTAAGAAATAATCAAGGAAGAAGTAAAGGTAATAAGAAAGGCTGGCATATCAGGCGGAATTATACATCAAAAAGCAAAAAAGTAAATGATGCCATGCTATTGGCACAGGAATGCCATCATTATTGACACACCAGTGCCATCAGCATGGCACAATAGTGCCAACGTATAGGCACAAACGGATATGTTAAAAAAGAGGCTATCTTCATCTGAAGACAGCCTCCTAACGTGTATAGCTTCGGCAATTATTGAGAAACACACAACTATTAAATGTAATCTAAAGACTATTTCCTGTTTAATTTTTCTTCCAGCATTTTAATGAAATATCCACCTACAACCGGACGAGCCTGGAAACCTCTTTGATTAGGAGTTTCTGTTTGTATCCAATCCGACATAGGAACTCTATCTGTTGTTTCATTCATAAAAAGATATACAGGAGCAATAAACTCCTCAAACGTTTGTTGATCGTTCGCTAAAGTAGCCGTCCACATAATCCAGTCTGTTTTTGTATAACCTTCACGGTTGTCCAATGGTAAACCGTATTTATTCTGTTTAGTCAGATAGAAAGTAATTTCTTTTTCAGCAATGCTATCCGGAAAAATATCCATTTTCAAAAGTTTATTCCATATCATATTATACTTCTGGCTCCAGGTATTCGGTTTATCAAAAGTAAGCCGGTAATGATCACCATCGTTAGCCATACGCTCCCATTCGATTGCCATATTTTTAGCTTTCTGCTTATATTCAGCTGCCAACTCTTTTTCTCCTAACATATCAGCCAGATACCCATATGAAGCAACCCCAAGAATGGCTTTAACGGATAAATTTACGTTATGGGCAAAGTGTCCTGCAAAGTCATCGGTACAAAGTTGGTTATCCGGGTCCAAACCATATTCAGCCAGATAATCCGCCCAGGTCGTTAACACATCCCAATGTCTGGCTGCATACCCGGCATTTTTTTCTACAGCAGCAATTGCAGCTGTCAGAATTAACATATTACCGGATTCTCCCACTGGCATATCACCACCATATGTTTGTCCGTTTGCCAAAGGATAAGTACCTATGTCATGCGCAGCAAAAGGCTTAGTCCATTTGCCACTTTCGCTATAATAGAAAATATGATTCAATAACCCTTTCGCTAATTCCGGATTATAAATGAGGAATAGAGGCGCAGAAGGATACGTAATATCTACTGTTCCGATTGAACCATTACTAAAGTCTTCTTTTGATAAAAATACCAATTCTCCATTTGGTGCTTCTACCAATTTATGAGCCGCAATCGCCTGACGGTAAACCAATGCACACAATTCAGCATACTTACGTCCTCCTACCCGTGTAGCATCCTCCATCAGTTGACGGTCAAAGGCTGCACATTTTTGCATCAGTTGCTCATACTCATTTCTGGCTTTATCAAATTGAGAAACAATCGTTTCATTATTATTACGGTTCCAATAAGGACGAAGATTTTCGTTAAAATACTGGATAGAATAAAGATCATCATAACCGACCATTACATATCCTTTTTCATTTGAAATCTCTCCCAGGTCACGCACAAGGGCCATTTTATTGTATCCTCTTGTACCGGCAACGTTCAATTTATTAGTCTTAAAACTTTTACGCAACGTCTTATCTTCTCCTATCATACAAGTACTACTTTTATCATCCCCTACCAGATAAAAATAACCCCAATCAATACGTACATCATCTCCACTTTTATTCAGAACATCCTGATTCTGATTTCCTGTCTTTAAATAAAGTAATCCATTTTCTCTGAAACTATTACTTACTGACGGTTGTTCGGGGGTATCCAAAGCCCATGCCGGAGAAGCCTCCAGATAGAGTTGAACCTGGTGTTTTTTAGTATCGTTAGAAGATACCTGGTAAGAAATATAATTAACAGGACGGGATAATAAATCAAGATCATCCATAAATAAAGGAGCAGTAAAAGATAATTTCAGGTCAACCGGCCCGCAGATAAATTCATAGTGTGTTTGCATCGCCTGCACTTCCACTGATTTTTGAATAGCAGCCTGGTCAAAAAAACGTACCGTTTCCAGTTCTACTAATAATCCGAAATCAAGTAAGCCATTCGCACCACGGTTATGGCAATAAGCAGCAATCAGGTTTTCACCTTGTACCAAAGAAGACACTACTTCCTCATGCAATTGTATACGTACGCGTTTTTCACAGGAATTTCCACTATCTGCAACTTTGATACCATTGATATAAATAATCACATCATCATCATGAGAGTATTCCAGATATACTTTTCGTTTTTTTAGGTTATCTTTAATATCTACAACCCTGCGTACCCAGATAAACTCTTCACTCCATTGAGTTTTTGCCGTCGTTTCATTTTCTTTTGTACCGAAAGCACCCTCTCCCATCTTCCAGGCTGCATCATCAAAGGTTTTATTCTGCCAACCTTCAGCCGGTTTGCTGGTAGTATATTTACCCCACCACGTACCTTGTTCGGAAGTATTAACAACAGGTTTTAGTTCTACCTCTTCCTGACCCATAAAACGATACATCCGGCCATCCACTTTTAAAACTCCAATCAGGGGAAAATGTCTTCCTGTCCAATGTTTTACCGGACTCTCATATAAATTATCGGAAAACGACCACCCGCTGGTATAGGGGTC
>JAJBTP010000409.1 GCA_020860805.1 Tannerellaceae bacterium
AAATAAAATCATCTCTTTCATCACAATTAAAGTTTTTTTTCTATTTCACTTGCAACTTTTAATAAATACTGCCCATACTGATTTTTAATCATTGGTTGAGCCATGTTTCTCATCTGTTCACAAGTTATCCAGCCCTGGCGCAGAGCAATACCTTCCAAACAAGCGATTTTCAATCCCTGTCGTTTTTCTATTACTTCTATAAATGTGGATGCTTCACTTAATGAATCATGCGTACCTGTATCCAACCAGGCAAACCCACGTCCTAATAATTGAACTTTTAATTCTTCATTCTGGAGAAATTGCTGATTTACTGTTGTAATCTCCAATTCTCCCCGAGCTGAAGGTTTTATATTTTTAGCGACCTCTACTACTTTATTTGGATAAAAGTAAAGTCCAACTACTGCATAATTGGATTTGGGTTGCCGAGGTTTTTCTTCAATACTCAAAACGTTACCTTCTTTATCAAATTCTGCAACTCCATAACGTTCCGGATCACTAACCCAGTAACCAAAAACTGTCGCCATATTTTCTTGTTCTGCTCTTTGAACAGCTTTTCTCAACATTGGAGTAAAACCCTGTCCATAAAAGATATTGTCACCTAATACCAAACACACAGAATCATTACCTATAAACTTCTCACCAATAATAAAAGCTTGCGCTAGACCATCTGGAGAAGGTTGTTCTGCATATTCAAAACGAACTCCATATTCAGAACCATCCCCCAATAATCGTTGAAACCCTGGCAAATCATAGGGCGTAGATATTATCAGAATTTCTTTAATCCCAGCTAACATCAAAACAGAAATAGGATAATAAATCATTGGTTTATCAAAAATCGGTAGAAGTTGTTTACTTACTCCTTTTGTGATAGGATATAAACGGGTACCGGAACCACCAGCTAAAACAATTCCTTTCATACTCTTAATTATTTTGAGAGTTTTCTTTATCTAATCGCTCAAATTCAGAATGTTGGCTTACATATTCAGGCACCAGTTCTTTCATTTTACGAACAGTCCCTAATCTATCTACACAAGCTGCTATGGAAGCTAATTCTTTTACAGAATTTGCTACTTCATCATAATCATACTCCCTCACCTGAGCCCGGAATATTTTTTTCGTTAACAGTGGGTAGTGTATTTTCTTTGGTTGCCAAAAGTTCTTCAAAAAGTTTCTCACCAGGCCGAAGTCCGGTATATTTAATTTCGATATCCTGTCCGGGTATCAAACCGCCCAACTCAATCATACGTTTTGCCAGGTCTATAATCTTGACAGGAGTACCCATATCAAAAACGAATATTTCATTTCCTTTACCCATAAAAGCTGCTTCCAATACCAGGCGGCAAGCTTCCGGAATGGTCATAAAATAACGAATGATTTCAGGATGAGTAACAGTAATAGGTCCACCTTTCTTTATCTGTTCACGGAAACGAGGAATAACCGACCCATTACTTCCTAATACATTTCCGAAACGGGTAGTAATAAATTTGGTTTCTCCTTCTTTTTTACCATTCTGAATCGCCATGCTTAAACTCTGAACATATATTTCCGCCAGACGTTTGGAAGCACCCATCACATTGGTTGGATTCACAGCCTTATCTGTAGAAACCATTACAAATTTGGAAACCTTGTATTTTACAGCTAAATCTGCAACCGTCCGGGTACCAAACACATTGGTTTGAACAGCCTCACAAGGATTCTCCTCCATCAAAGGAACATGTTTATAAGCTGCTGCATGAAAAACAATATGCGGGTTAAAGCGGGTAAATATACTTTCTACACGTGCCGGCATACGTACATCCCCCATAATCGGCGTAAACTCCACATTCGGAAATTTTTCTTCCAATTCCAGCCGGATTGTATGCATAGGAGTTTCAGCACTATCAAATAAAATTAATTGTTTTAACCCAAAAGTACAAAGCTGCCGGCAAAGCTCACTCCCAATAGAACCAGCTGCGCCTGTTACCAATACAGTCTGACCTTTCAGAGCTTCAGCAATCTCCTTCATATTGATTTTTATCTCTGAACGCCCTAACAGGTCTTCAATCCGTACTTCCGGCAGAGCCAACAAATTGGGTTTACCATCCTTCACTTCATCGACAGAAGGAAGAGTAAACATTCTGATTTTTTCTTCTCGCAAAAACGAACCAATCGTTCACTCTCTTCTTTGACAAGTTTATAATCCGGAAAAAGAATGGCCCGAATCCGTAAACGGGTTACCAGAGCATTAAAATCCTCCTGGTCTTCTATCTTATAAATACGGTATCCACTTAACCGAAAACCCTGGTGTTTATCAAATGTAAGACATCCCATAATCCGGTATACCCCTTTAATATTACGGAATGAATTATGAATAGAACCGCTTAGCATAGATGCTGTCCGGTTGCCCGTTCCAAAAATCAACAGATTCTGTTTTTCCTGTCCGGAACTATCCTTAATATATTTAAATGCAACAATTAATGCCACCCGGCTGGTCACTAAAAGGAAAAAAGTAATAAAGCCATTAATAGCCGCAAAAAATACAATTTCCCGTGCAGAAAGGATATGAACAAAATATGCCAGAATAATAGATTCCAGCATAACTTTCATAAATGAGACTAATCCTAAGAGACCAGACTCCACAAAAGTAGAATGACGAATGATTCGTTTATAAGAACGAAACATCGTAAAAC
>JAJBTP010000164.1 GCA_020860805.1 Tannerellaceae bacterium
GTATAAAATATGAATATGGTTTTGAGCTTTTTCCATGTCAGCCAATAGATGTGCAAACTTATCTTCTCCGGTTGAATAAAAATCTATTAAATTACCCGGGAAGACCGGCATATGAGATAATGTTGTAACAAGTTTTTTAAGTTTACCATAAGTTGGGGGGTAAACAGAACATTCGTTTTCCTGAAAACCGAATTTAGTTATGATAGGTGCATTCACTTCATTTTTCATTTCTTCATAAAGAGATTTCCTTTTACTGAGATTACGTCCTACAATAATGTGTGCAACTAATCCAATGATCGGGAAAAAACAATCACAAAGATCCAGCTGGATGCTTTAATTGGATTACAATCATCATAACTAATGATGATTTTGTAGGCTATTCGTATTAAAAAAGCAATATATAGCAAGCTGCCGGCAATCCATAGGTAAGTTACCATATCTGTATTTTTAGAGAATTGTATCCACTCAGAAAACAGATAGGTTTTATGGAATGTTTAATCTCCCTCTAATTAAAAAATTTGTTTTCGTATAATACGAAACCAGAGAAAAGCTGTTATGCCTTTCAGACAACTTGTTAAGCTAATGGCCCACCATACACCTTCTATCCCTAGTCCGTTAGAAGATAGAAAAATGGCCAATGGAATACGAATAACATTAAATGTAATACTGATAATGGCCGGTGGGAGTGTGCGGCCTGTCCCGTAAAATAATCCCTGAATAGTTATTTCTAACATCATAAATAGCATGGAATATCCATCAATCCGAAGAAATATACCACCTGCTATATAAGCTTCTTTTTCAGGAATAATAAGGGAAAATATTTCACTTCCGAAGAATACAAAAAGCAAAGTACAGAAAACCCCTAAAATTGTGGTCATCCCTAAAGTGACTTTATAAGCTCCTGCTAATCTATCTTTTTTTGCCTGCTGCATAGTTTTGTGCAACAAATGTACTAAGTGCTGTACTGAATCCCTGGGATGTGTTCCAGGCAATTGCCTCCAGTTGGCCTCCGGTTGTTAAAGTCGTTAATCCTATATGTCCTCTCTGTGTAGAGGCGGTCCGCCCCATTAACAGGTTGATGATTGCAAAAACATATTCAGTACTGCTACGGGCAAACCTAAACGGAATATCTTTTTAGAATAATGGTTTTTGAGACGTGTTAAAAACGAAAAGCCTCCTAATAAGCAGTCTTTAAAACGAATCTGATAAATAAAAAGACTGATGACCAGTGCTTCGGATATCCATGTGGCCCATGCTGCTCCGGTAGTGCCCCAGCCCATTACAAGAATAAAGATAGGATCCAGGAACATGTTTAAAAATAATCCCACTCCACTGATAAAGAAGGGTATTTTACTCTGGCCGGATGCATTATAGATTCCGGTAAAGGCCGAAGTAAGAAAAACAAAAGGAAAGGCTGTCGATATAATCCGGAGATATTCAGCTGCGTTGGTTGCAATAGGTTCTTCTAATTGGTAAATAGATATAATAGGTTTGGCAAAAGTAAAAAGGATTATACCCCAGCAAATAGCTAAAAGTAAAGCTATGGTAATGTTATGGGATGCATATTTTCTGCCTTCTTCAATATTTTTTTGCTCCGATGCACTGTCCTACGCTGACCTCAGAACCTACTTTATTTAGTAAAGAAAGAGAACTGGTTAACCAAGTCAATATTCCAACGGCACCGATTGCGGCTACAGCCTCACTTCCTAAACGGCCAACCCATGCCATATCAGTTAAACTATAGGTCATTTGGATAAAGGAAGTGCCCATAATAGGCATTACCAGATTAAATAACTGACGTTTGATTGAACCTGTGGTGAGGTCTTTGATTCCGTGCATTTTTATAATTGACAATTAATAACCAAACTTCTTAAACTGAGGACAAGGTTACATTGTTTTTAGTTGTTAAACGTCAATTTTGAATTGTCTGTTAATTTATAAACTTTTTGTTTAATCAATTGTTCTTATGTACACCACTTCTTTGTATAAGAATAGGTGGAAAACATAATATCAAAAAATATATTACTAATAATTAAAAGTAAAAACAGTTATGAAAAAGGTTTTTATGTTTGTTTGTTTACTCTGTGTTTCTGTTGGATTTATGTCAGCACAGGATTGTATGGCAATGTTCCCAACAACAGAAGGTGCAACAATGACTACCAAAAGTTATGATGGTAATAATAATCTGATAAGTACAACCACTTATACTGTTGGAGAAAATTATCAGTACGTATCCGGTGCAACTGCTGAAATTGCTTTCCGTTCTGTAGATATGAATGGAAATGTAGTAGATATGGGTTCTATGGAAGCACGCTGTGACGATGGAAACTTTTATCTTAAACGATTGAATCGCTCAATTATTCCGGATTGCCAGGAATTGGTATTTGAGAATATTGAACTTTTAGGAAATTTCCTGGATTATCCGAATACTTTCTCTTCTCCTTATCCGTTTGATAATACATTTGAAATGGATGGTGCTGAATTTACCATTAAGAATAAAGATGATAAAGACAGTTTTATGCGGGTAAGAGTGTATAATCGTGATTATGAAAAGAATGAGAAAATTAATACTCCCGCAGGTGATTTTGATGCAGCTAAAATTACTTATGTAGTAGAAGTATATGATAGTGCAAAAAAAGAAACCAAAAATTATAAAGGTATAGA
>JAJBTP010000035.1 GCA_020860805.1 Tannerellaceae bacterium
CCGTTTACATTTGTCTCAGTATCCGGAGAATCAACTTAAATCATATATAATAAATTAAATACCACCATGAAAACAAGATTCAGTTTTTTAATCCTTTTTATCGCGACTTTTCTACAAGTCAATAGCCAGACTATCCGAATGTCCACGAATGAGACAGATTTAATATTGATGGTTGGTCCTAATGGCAGGCTTTACCAATCATATTTAGGTAGTAAATTAATAAATACAACAGATTTCAAACACCTTTCTCCTTCCCGTACCCGGATAGGTTCTGATGGGCCCGTAGGTACAGGATGGGAAGTGTATATGGGTTCAGGAGCTCAGGATTATTTTGAACCAGCTCTTGCTATTCAACATGCAGATGGCAATCCAACAACTATCCTGACCTATGACAAACATACTGTTAATAAGATAGATGAAAATGTAACAGAAACCGTTATTTCTCTCTCCGACAAAGTATATCCGGTAGAAGTAAAACTTTACTACAGGGTATTTTCCAAAGAAAATATATTTAAATCCTGGACTGAAATAGTTCATTCGGAAAATAGCCCTGTTACACTAAGTCAATATGCCTCCTCAGCGCTTTATTTTGAAGAAAACACTTATTTTTTGACAGAATACAGCGGTGACTGGAGTAAAGAAGCACAAATAAGTTCTCAACAATTACAAGCCGGCAAAAAACAACTGGATACTAAATTAGGTAGCCGGGCTGCAATGTATATGTACCCTTTCTTCCATATTGGTTTAGGTACTCCTGTACAGGAGTACCAGGGAAAAGTTTTAGCCGGAACGATTGCGTGGACAGGTAATTTCCGCTTCACTTTCGAAATAGATAATGCCGGAAACTTACGTGTTATTTCCGGTATCAATCCGTATGCATCCCTTTACCAATTAAAAGCCGGGGAAGTATTTACAACTCCTGAATTTATCTTCACCCTTAGTGAAACAGGAACAGGAGATGCAAGCCGTAATTTACATGCATGGGTACGCGAATACCAGCTAAAAGATGGGAAAGGAGACCGCCTGACGCTTTTAAATAACTGGGAATCTACTTCATTCAATTTTGATGAAAAAAATTGAGTGACCTTATGAAAGAGGCTAAAGAGGTAGGCTTAGACATGTTCCTTCTGGATGATGGCTGGTTTGCCAATAAGTATCCACGAGCCAATAACCATGCAGGATTAGGAGATTGGGAGGTCACACATAGCAAATTACCAAACGGGATTCCCGGATTAGTCAAAGCAGCTAAAAAGCAGGCGTTAAATTCGGACTATGGATTGAGCCGGAAATGGTTAACCCTAAAAGTGAATTATTCGAAAAGCACCCGGAATGGGCTATTACACAACCTAATCGCGAAACCTATTATTACCGTAATCAACTGGTACTGGATTTAAGTAATCCGGAAGTACAGGAGTATGTATATAGTGTAGTAGAAAACCTGATGAAAGAAAATCCTGAAATCGCTTATTTCAAATGGGATTGTAACAGTCCGATTACAAATATTTATTCACCTTATCTGAAAGAAAAACAAAATCAACTTTATATTGATCATGTGCGGGGTATATACAATGTATTCGAACGAGTAAAACAAAATTACCCTGACGTTCCGATGATGCTTTGTTCAGGTGGAGGTGCCCGGTGTGACTATGGAGCATTGAAATACTTCACAGAATTCTGGTGTAGTGATAATACTGACCCTATAGAACGTCTTTTCATCCAATGGGGTTTCTCACAATTCTTCCCGATTAAATCCATGGCAGCCCATGTAACCAGCTGGAATAAATCCACTTCTATCAAATTTCGTACAGATGTAGCTATGATGTGTAAATTCGGTTTTGATATCAGTCTTCAGGAACTATCCAATGAAGAACAACAATTCTGTAAAGAAGCAGTTAACAATTATAATCGTTTGAAGAAAGTAATTCTGGACGGAATTTTTATCGCCTGATATCTCCATATGATGGTAACCATACAGCCGTTATGCATGTAAACGATAGTAAACAAAAAGCAGTCTTATATACCTATGATATTTATCCTCGTTACAAAGAGAAATTAGTACCTATCAAACTACAGGGATTAGACCCTCACAAACAATACGAGGTAAAAGAAATCAACCTGATGCCGGGGAAAACTTCCGGTTTACATTCAAACGGACAAATCGTGAGCGGCGATTACCTGATGAAAGTAGGAATTGATGCTTTCACAACCAACCATACTTATAGCCGTATAATAGAGCTAACTGAAGTAAACTAAAAGAACATAGAAGTCAGCGCTCTACCAAAAATAAGAAATAACAAATTGACAATTTGTTAAACAAATACTGCTGAGAATCGTTTATTTGAACCATACACTACATCGTATTATAAATAAACGATTCTCAGCAGATTCCCCCTGACCATTTTTCTGAGATTAATACGTTTTCTCTATCATTTTACCAGTTACTTCCAAGCCCATGCTTATCTTTTTTGTTTATCCACAATCCATATACCGTTTTTCGATACAGATTGATAATTTGAATTTACTCATCATAAAATGCAAAATAGCATAAAAGAGAGAAAAAGAATAGGGAAAAGTGATTTTAAAAGTAAAAAACAACCTAATCAATAGATACATCAGCATGCGATCCTTTCTCTTATAAGCATCTGTTGCTATTCTTAATAGC
>JAJBTP010000148.1:0-832 GCA_020860805.1 Tannerellaceae bacterium
ATGCTATATTTGTATACCTTAATTAAAATAGAACTATAACAGAGAGATTAAAATGAAAAACTTACTAACATATGCGGTCTTTTTGACCTTCTTCTTTTTTATTGGCTGTAATGATGAAGAGAACTCTAAACCACCGGCAAAGGTGAATGTAGAAGGCCGGGTTGAAAAAGGCCCTTTTGTAAATAACTCCGTTGTAACGATACAGGAACTGAGTGAGTCATTAACACCAACCGGTAGAACTTTCCAGACGAATATCAAAAGTGATGATGGTACATTCATTTTAAATGATATAGAACTGGAATCATCGTATGTTTTACTAACGGCTAACGGTTATTTTTTTAATGAAGTACAGGGAAAACTTTCTTCAGCTCCTCTTACTTTACATGCATTGGCCGATTTAAACAATGGCACCTCAGTGAATGTAAACCTGCTTTCTCATTTGAAGAAAGAACGTCTGACAACACTTATGAAAAATGAAAGTCTTTCGTATGACAAGGCAAATCAGCAGGCACAGACCGAATTGTTATCTAATTTCGGACTACAAAAATATGTGCAAAAAGAAGTAAGTAGCATTTCTATTACAGATGTATCGGATGAAGCCGCAGCACTTATTGTAATTTCTTCAACTTTATTAAGCCTGTATGATAACTCAGAAGCCCGCTTAACAGAAGGACTGACAAAACTAAGCGACGAGTTGAAAGAAAACGGAACCTTCTCGGCAACTAATAAAGAAAAGATATTAGAAGAGAGCACTTCCCTGGATTGGGATAAAATTACTGATAATATTATCGACAGATATGAAGAATTAGGTAAAGAAGTGAATATTCAGGAT
>JAJBTP010000148.1:842-2662 GCA_020860805.1 Tannerellaceae bacterium
TTATATGAATATATTGACTGGGACGGAGATGGCATTGCCGGTAATGAATCGGACCCATCCGGAGAGAGATATCTTTATTTTGAAAGAGATACTTTATTTATTCCACAGGAAGGAGGAACCTTTAAAGTTCAGATAGAGAGTTCGGTAAGATATGGGTATCCTAAAGGACCCACAGATAATATACATGAAGAGCCTTTTTATGATTTAGGAATAAGAGATATAAACTGGGAAGATACTTTAGAAGATGGATACCTTGAAGTGAAGGTTTCGCCAGCATCTGCTTTTATGATCAAATGTGGAAGTGTAATCATAGAAAGTGCAGACCGTAAACTTTCTGCAACTTTAGTTTTGAAACAGGAGGGAGATAGAGATAGATTGTTTCCAACGGAGAAGGTAAGACAAACTTATGAATCTATTTTAAGCCGCTTTTATCTGTCTTATTCTTCTAATTCTACTATGGAGGCCCTCTATACAGGATATAATAATTCTATAGATGAGTGGGGTTGGCATGAATTTGCAGATAGAACTCTAAATTCTTCTAATTCTATTATACACGAAGGATATAGTTCAAATTATTCTGCAGCTACGAATCTTTATTTGGTAAGAAAGGTTCTGGACCAATATGTATCCAAAGAGACAGAGGCAATTAAATCAACATTTGATTGTTTATTTGCTCTGAGTTACTATCCATTAGGAATTTTATGGGAAAATGTAGTCTATGCAGAAACTCCGGATGATATAGAATCAACCTTACGGGCTCCTCAGATAAACTTTAAGGAGTTATTTACTACATTTGAGCCGGATATGTATAAGGCCATGCATGTTTTACCAGCTTTACAGGAAGGTATGATAGTTATATCAAAAAATGTACCTCGTGGAATATTAGGTAAGATGTATATTCAAACAGGAGAGTATGTAAAAGCTTTTGAACAGTTCACAGCAATCATAGAAAGTGGACAATATGCTTTGGAAGCAGATGTAAAACAAGCCTATAGTAATTCCAGTAAAGAATTGATTTATTCTTTCCCTAATTCACAAATGCAGCCTTATTATACTTTTATACATGCTACAGAGCAGGTTCCGGTTATTACTTATACAGAAGTACTTTTATCTGCAGCAGAATGTGCTTTAAAAGTAGGAAATTCTGCACAAGCTCAACAATATGTAGAAGAAGTGATAAGGAGAAAAAGTAATTCAGGCATTATACTTCAAATAAAAAACAGTAAAGATTTGGAGCCAATCTGGAAAGAATATTTGGGAGGAACCTTTACCTACTTTGCTTTTCTGAAAAGAAATGGTTTAGCAGAAGATGTCTTAGATATAGAGTCTTTCAGAACATTATTTCCAATACCTTTTATTGAATTAACTGTCAATCCCAATATACTTCAGAATCCGGGATATTGATAAATAATGAGTGTATGCCGAAAGTTAATCCACAGTTTGAGATTAAAAGTTATGGGTTGTATACAGCCTGGGATAGGGTAAGTAAAGAGTTACCTAAAATTCAGAAGCATACGCTGGAGATTCCGGCGGAGGTGGGAGTGGAGTTCGGGTTTATTCTCTCTGTGAAGAAAGGAAAAGGAGAAGTGCTGGATTTTTGTATTGACCATCCCCCTTTTACAGATGATAACGGAGAAATTATGCCACCTTTTACCGGAACTTATTTTGTAAGCAGTAATGATTTTCTTTTCTTTTTAGGAGATACTATCTGGGAACCCGTAGAAGATAAAGCCGGTAGCTGGACAGTTTCAGTCAGCTATAAAGGAAAAGTGGTGGCATCGAAAAAATTTATTGTCGGTAGTGAATAAACAGATAAGAGG
>JAJBTP010000188.1 GCA_020860805.1 Tannerellaceae bacterium
TTATAATAAAAAATATTTGCTGAATATGGTATATATAATTTTATTACAGGCGCCTGCCGGAGGTGGTTTTGGATTAGAAAGTATCCTTATGATGGTTGCCATCATTGCCATTTTCTATTTTTTCATGATTCGTCCTCAACAAAAAAGACAGAAAGAAATTCAAAAGGCACGGGAAGCTATGAAGATCGGTGATTTAGTAATTACCGCTGGTGGTATCTATGGTAAAATTAGAGAAATTGGTGATGTATATATGCTAATTGAAGTAGCTGATGGTGTAAAAATCCGTATTGATAAATCACAAATTTTTGCTGCATCACAAGATATTCAACAAACCAGATAAACAAAAGATATGATACGACTTGATAATTCCATACAATCATTCAAGTCTACAAATTTTAATTTCATAGCTTTCCTTCAGGATCAACAATGGAGGGAAGCTTTGGTCTTTTTATTTTTTGTACTTTTATCATTTGGATTCTGGGTTCTCCAAAGTCTGCAGGAAGAGTATGAAATATCTATAAATATTCCTATACGATACCGAAATCTACCGCCGGATATTACATTTACACACACACCGCCAGATAGAATCACGGCTCGCGTGAAAGATCGCGGAAGTGTTTTGTTGAATTATTCTTTTGGAAGAACATTTGCTTCTATTGATGTTAACATGAAAAACACATCGGGTGCTGCAGGTAGTTTACATGTAAGAACTCAGGATGTAGAATACGAAATTTCCAAACAGCTTATCAGTTCTACTCAACTTCAATCATTCGATCCACAGGAAATCATTGTTGAGTATAGTCAACGGGCTCATAAACCTGTATCAGTAGAATTTAACGGGCTGATTTATCCTGAGGATGGATATGCTCTCTCCGGAGATATAAGCATCTTACCTACAACTATAGAAGCCTATTCGACTCAGGCTATTATTGATACTTTATCCATAGTAAATACAGTTTATACAGAATTTAAAAATGCGGCAAAAACCATTACCAGAATTGTTCAGATACAACCAGTAGAAGGTATTAATTTTGAACCTTCTATGGTAACTGTTACAATTCCTATAGAAGAGTTTACAGAGAAAACATTTGAAATACCGGTTCTGTTCAAAAGAGTACCTATAGATCAGATTGTACGTCCTTTTCCTTCCACCATAAAGATAAATGCTTTTGTACCTTTATCGAACTATAAAGATTTAACAGAAGATGATTTTGCCATTATAATTGATTATAGAGAACTGGAAGATAATACGACTGGTATTCTCCCTATATCTTTGACAAAAAAACCAGCATGGATACAGGAAATAACTCTTATTCCTGATAAAATAGAATTTATATTCGAACAAATTCGGAATCAATGATTAAAGTTGGAATCACAGGAGGGATAGGAAGTGGTAAATCAACAGTAGCTCATATTTTCCAAATTTTGGGATATCCGGTATATGTTGCTGATAAAGAGAGCAAACGACTTACAGAAACTTCACCACTTATTCGCAAGCAATTGGAAATTATGTTTGGAAAAGAAATTTTCGTAGAGAACAGACTAAACAAACCATTACTTGCAAATTACATTTTCAATAACAAAGACTTATTATCAAAAGTCAATAGTGTTATTCATCCTGTTGTATTAAACGATTTTTTAAAGTGGGTAAAACATCAGAAATCAAATCTGGTACTCATAGAAAGTGCTCTTCTATTTGAATCAGGATTTAATACAAAGATAGATAAGTCTCTTATAGTATACGCCCCGGAAGAAATACGAACTTCACGCGTAATGAAACGGGATAACTTAACAAAAGATGAAATCAGAAAACGGATGAATAATCAATTGTCAGATAAAATGAAATGTAAGTTATCAGACCTTATTATTTATAATACAGGGAAAGAAGCTTTAATACCACAAATAAATAAGATTCTTAAATCATTAAATGAAAAACCCTGACAAAGAATGAATTGTATCCTAAGAGTTTTATGTTTAACTTTTAGGGTACAATTCAATAGTTAGAAGAACTTATACTATCATTAATCAAATAAATTCTTTTATTTCTTTTTCTTATTACCCCTACTGGCTAATAGTACTACATGATAAACAAACTCTGTCATCCAATGCTCTGAATAACCCAAAGATTCACTATATTTACGAACACTCCAGGCAGCTTTCTGCACACTGACATCTTTCCATTCAGACCGGGTTATAATCTCATGGATTGATTTCTGTGTACTCCTATACAACATCCTTTTAAATAACATAGAAAATCGAAATTTCCATTGCATCTGTTTTTCAATGAGTGCAAAAAGTTCTCCACAAAAACCTTGAAATTTAAAAAAATAAGGCTGTATATCATTAACGTTACGACAATTTCTCTTTACAGACTGATCTATCTCCTTGAAAAAAGATTCATCTAACCCATAATCCTGCATCAGAATCTTACGTGCTTTTGCTTTTTCTGCCAATCCTAACTTATTATTTTGAGTTGGAATTTTAAGCATTCGCTTAAACAAAGCCATATCAGCCAACACATTCATATTAGTAATTCCCAGTTGTACTGCCATGACAGATTGATAATACACACGTATTAATGTGATAAATTCTTCAGCCCGGTTCTGTGTTTCAACTGCAGCCTCTTCTCTTTTATTTTGTAGTTTTGATAATAATCCCATGT
>JAJBTP010000462.1 GCA_020860805.1 Tannerellaceae bacterium
CTATTATTCTCCTACGCAAGGTCAACAAATCAGACAATACACTGATATTCAATCATTAGACCCATAAAATCCCATTTCAAAAAGGAAAAATATAAAATAACTACTATGCAAAGGTATGGGAATGATCTCTACGGGTTTTACATTATTATTGTCCAACTTTAAACAATATCTTTATATTTTTCCGTTTTTTATAAATATGAAACACTTTTACCGTTTTATGCAATAAATCTTAATACAACACCACATCAGGTATAAATTTTGTAAATAAAGAAGTATCTTCCATATTAAGGTATAATGATTACCTTTGTATATGTAAAGATAGTATAGCATGGAAGAAGATTTTGACATCAGAAATACACATATACCAGAACAGGAACGGGATTATGAAAATGCACTCCGTCCTCTCTCTTTCCGGGATTTCAGTGGACAGGCAAAAGTAGTAGAGAATCTGAAAATATTTGTAATGGCAGCCCGTATGCGTAATGAAGCATTGGACCATGTTCTCCTACATGGCCCTCCGGGATTAGGAAAAACAACATTATCGAATATTATTGCTAATGAACTGAGAGTTGGTTTTAAGGTTACATCCGGACCCGTACTTGATAAACCCGGGGATCTGGCGGGCGTGTTAACTTCCTTAGAACCGAATGATGTATTGTTTATTGATGAAATTCATCGTTTAAGTCCGGTTGTAGAGGAATATCTTTATTCTGCTATGGAAGATTACCGGATTGATATTATGATTGATAAAGGTCCGAGTGCACGTTCTATCCAGATAGATCTATCTCCTTTTACATTGGTTGGTGCTACTACCCGGAGTGGTTTATTAACCAGTCCACTTCGTGCCCGTTTCGGCATTAATATGCATCTTGAATATTATGATTCGGAGACACTCACTAAAATTATCCTCCGGAGTGCTGATATCTTACAGGTCAAATGCGAACTCAACGCAGCCTGCGAAATAGCATCCCGGAGCAGAGGGACCCCACGTATTGCGAATGCGCTTTTAAGAAGAGTACGTGACTTTGCGCAGGTAAAAGGGAATGGTGAAATAGACAAGGCCATTGCCTGTTATTCACTGGAAGCACTTAATATTGATAAATATGGGTTGGATCAGATCGACAACAAGCTACTAACAATCATTATCGATAAATTCCAGGGAGGACCGGTAGGATTAACAACTATCGCAACAGCATTAGGAGAAGATCCGGGTACATTGGAAGAAGTGTATGAACCGTTTTTAATAAAAGAAGGTTTTATCAAACGAACCCCCCGCGGAAGAGAAGTAACTGAATTAGCGTATACACATCTGGGAAGATCACGGGGCGGACAACAAGGATATATTTTCGAATAAAGAAATATGGCAACAGGAATGAAGCGTCTCGCTAAAGAGACTGCAGTGTATGGATTAAGTAGTATTCTGGGAAGATTCCTGAACTGGCTTCTGGTTCCTATGTATGTTCGTGTATTAACCAATACCGGCGATTATGGAATCGTTACCAATATTTACGGATGGATTGCCCTGTTGGTCGTTATTCTGACTTATGGACTGGAAACGGGTTTCTTTCGTTTTATCAATAAAAAAGAAGAGGAACGTCCTGTACGGGTTTATACTACCTGCCTGATATCTCTTTTATGCTCCTCTCTTCTTTTTATAATAACGATTCTTTTCCTGTTACTTCCTATCAGTCGTGCCACAGGATATGAAAATCATCCGGAATATATTGCTATTATGGGTATGGTGGTAGCGATGGATGCTTTTACTACTTTACCGTTTGCCTTTTTAAGATATCAGGGAAAAGCCATTCGGTTCGCAGTATTAAAATGCGTGAATATCTTCTTGAATATTATTCTCAATATCTTTTTCCTGATTGTATGTCCCTGGATATACAGCCACCACCCCGGTGTTATTGATTGGTTTTATGTGCCGGATTATGGGGTGGAATATATCTTTATTTCTAATCTTATTACTACAATCGCAAATTTACTATTGCTGATTCCGGAATTTAAAATTGCTTTGACAGAGAAGTTCGATCTGGCTTTATGGAAAAAGATTGTTCGCTATTCTTTACCGATATTAATATTAGGAATAGCTGGAATATTTAATCAGACAGCAGATAAAATCTTATTTCCGTTCCTGTTTACAGACAAAGAATATGCCATCAGACAATTAGGAATATATGGAGCCTGTTTCAAAATTGCTGTGGTTATGGTAATGTTTATTCAGGCATTCCGCTATGCCTATGAGCCTTTCATTTTTGCACAAACAAAAGGAAGTGATAACAAACAAGCTTATTCTGCTGCCATGAAATATTTCATTATATTTGCACTGGCTATCTTTCTGGGCGTCATGTTTTATATGGATATTTTAAAGCATTTTGTAAGTCCTGATTATTACCCGGGATTAAAAGTGGTGCCTATTGTAATGCTTGGAGAGTACTTTTTTGGTGTCTATTTTAATTTATCATTCTGGTACAAAATGATAGATCAAACCCAGTGGGGTGCCTGGTTCTCTATCACCGGTTGTGTTGTTACCGTATCCATCATTTTACTATTTGGTCCTGTTTATGGGTATATGGCCTGTGCCTGGGCATCTTTCTTTTGTAATTTATTAATGATGTTTTTATCTTTTATAATCGGACAGAAGAAATATCC
>JAJBTP010000024.1 GCA_020860805.1 Tannerellaceae bacterium
ATTATAAGCCTGGTTTTACTATATGTAGGCATTAATTATCTGAAAGGGATTAACCTTTTCAAACCGGTAAACCATTACTATGTGAAATTTGATAACGTAAAGGAAGTAACCGTATCCAGTCCTGTTTTTATTGATGGTTTCAAAGTGGGATTGGTTCGTTCTATTACTTACAATTACCAGACAACAGATGATATTACAGTAGAAATAAGTCTTGACGAAGGCATGCGCATCAATAAAGGCAGTTATATTACTATTGTAAAGGGTTTATTGAGTGGAGGTGAACTTCATCTTCAACTGAACAAAAACAATCCGGAATTTTATAAATCCGGAGATGTTCTGGAAGGCCGCATGGGAGATGACATTATGGAAACAGTACAGGATAAAATTCTTCCGGGTGTAGAAGGATTACTTCCTAAAATTGATTCAATTCTTATTTCCTTAAATACGTTGTTAGCTCACCCGGCCTTATCCCAATCATTAGATCATATAGAGCGTTCCACAGCCAATCTTGAGCAATCAACACGTGTAATGAATAGTTACCTGAGCCGTGATGTTCCCGTACTGATGGAAAATATTAAAATAACAACCGATAATTTTGCAACAATCAGCGGACAACTAAAAGAATTGGATCTGGTGACTACAGTTAATAGTATTAATGCCACGCTGGACAACCTGACATTGACAACAGAAAAACTCAACTCCCACGATAATACTTTAGGTTTATTACTGAATGACACGCGCTTATACGAAAATCTGAACAGTACGGCAGCAAATGCTTCCAATCTTTTATTTGATGTAAAAGAGAATCCAAAACGCTACGTTCGCTTCTCAGTCTTTTAAAACTAAATAAAACAGAATTCGGGGTAAAAAGTTTTGCTTATTTAGAATGATTCCATTTAATATTTTTTTTGGAAATCATTTTGTAACATCTTAAAAATCCTGATTCAGAAAGGGTTTGAAGGTAAAACAAATAACAACTGACAGGAAAATGACAAACTGTCAAACCACGAAAATGCCTTAAAAACAGAGGCATTTTCATTCTACCCGGGCCTATCTTGAATATTTTTTTGATGTCAAAGCTAAAAGGCTGATATCAAAGACAATATTAAACATTAAGAATTCGCAAATAATGGGGCCACTTTTTTTTTAAGAATAAATTATCAAACTTTGTAGTTGCAATTAGAAGTAGTTGCTACATGCAAGAAGGTGTTTTAGATTTTTGGAAATTGAATTAGAAGATGCAGGTTAATTATCAAACTTTGTGGAATAAATGTCTGTCTGTTATAAAGGATATTGTACCGGAAGCCGCATATAACACATGGTTCGTACCTATTGTCCCTCTCTCTTATGAAGGCAATAAGTTTACGATTCAGGTTCCCAGTCAATTCTTTTATGAATATCTGGAAGAAAAATATGTAAATGTATTAAAGGTAACGTTACACCGGGTAATTGGTCCGGGTACGGTATTGAATTACCGTATCATGGTAGATAAAACAACCGGCGGAACTATTGATTACCCGGCAGAGAACAATGCGACTGCTACGGTAAAAAAACCTATTACCCAAAACCAGGTCAGAGTAGCCACACCTTTTACACAAACTGCACCCAAAGAATTAGACCCGCATTTAAATCCGAAATATAACTTTGAGAATTACTTTGAAGGTACCAGTAATAAATTAGTGCGTACTGCCGGAGAAGCTGTTGCCCAGAACCCCGGTAAAACGACTTTCAACCCGTTATTTGTATTTGGTCCTTCGGGAGTAGGTAAAACACATCTCTGTCACGCCATAGGAACCCGTATAAAGGAACTTTACCCGGAAAAGAGAGTCTTGTATGTATCCTCTCATTTGTTCCGTGTACAATTCACAGATGCAATCCGTAAAAATACAACCAACGACTTCCTAAATTTCTATCAGAATATAGATGTATTGATTCTGGATGATATTCAGGAAATGATCGGTATGGATAAAACACAAAATACATTCTTCCATATATTCAATCATCTCCACCAGCTCGGAAAACAGTTAATTCTGACTTCTGATAAAGCACCTGTGGATTTGCAGGGTATGGAAGAACGGCTAATTACCCGGTTGAAATGGGGACTAACGGCTGGCCTGTGTCGTGCGGACCTGGATTTACGTAAAAAGATTCTGAAAAATAAAATCAGCCATGATGGTATCGTAATTCCGGATGAGGTTTTTAATTTCATTGCTAATAATGTAACAGAAAACATCCGTGACCTGGAAGGGATTTTGGTTTCCCTGATGGCCAATTCGGTTATCAATAACCGGGAGATTGACTTACCTTTAACAAAACGGGTTATCAGTCAGGCTGTAAAACTGGAAAAGAAACAGACATCCATTCAGATGATACAGGAAATTGTATGCAATTACTTTAATCTGGAACAATCGGCCATCCAGACACGTTCCAGAAAAAGGGAAATCGTACAGGCCCGGCAGATTACCATGTATCTCTCAAAAAAATATACGGATTGTTCTTTCTCACATATAGGGAAGATTGTAGGTAAAAAAGATCATGCAACTGTGTTACATGCCTGCAAGACTATCAAAGAACAGATTGAAACCAGCAAATCGTTCCGATCTGCAGTAGAAGAAATAGAATGAAAACTTAAAAATTAAGTTTCTTACCCGATA
>JAJBTP010000472.1 GCA_020860805.1 Tannerellaceae bacterium
GTGAATATATTTGATGACATTAACCTGGTTTCGTAAACAGAGGACTTTATTTAGTTGTTCATAGAGGGAATGAAATAAAGCAATTCAATAATGAAAGATTATACTTCTTACCAGGATAAATGGTATACTATACCGGCTGAGGTTGTTATAAAGGTGCTGGAAACAGATCCGGAGAAAGGACTTACTGAGCAGCAAATTTCGGAGCGTATAAATGAGTTTGGTCTGAATGAACTTCCTCCTAAAAAAAGAAGAATCCGGTCATCCGTTTTCTGGGATATTTTAATGATGTCTTAATTTATGTTTTATTGGTAGCAGCTGTCATTACTGCAGTTCTGGGACATTATACAGATACTATAATCATTGTATTCGTTGCGGTAATAAACGCTTTAATGGGGTTTATTCAGGAGAATAAAGCAGAAAAGGCACTGGATGATATTAAAAATTTACTTTCGCTTAAATCGTTAGTTATCAGAAATGGCCAACGGCTGGAGATAGATTCCAAAGACCTTACTGTAGGAGATATTGTTTCTTTAAATCCGGGTGATAAAGTACCGGCAGATTTACGGCTTTTTAAGACCAATAATCTTAAAGTGGAAGAGTCAATGCTTACCGGCGAATCAGTACCTTCTGATAAATTTATAGAAACTGTTACGGAAGACACCCCTTTGGGAGATAGAGATAATATGGCCTTTTCCAGTACAACCGTTACCTCTGGTACGGGTTTAGGGATTGTAACAGGGATAGGAAGCAATACAGAATTAGGTAAAATCAACCAGTTAATTGCCGAAACTCCTCATATTGTTACTCCACTAATCCAGCAAACAAAAAAATTGGGGAAAATCATTTCATTTGTAATTGTTGGAATTGCGTTACTGGTTTTTCTGTTTGGCTATTTTTTCCGCGATTATCCTACCGGTGAATTGTTATTAGCTGTTATCGGTTTGGCTGTTGCTGCTATTCCGGAGGGGTTACCGGCGATTTTATCGATTATTCTGGCTATTGGTGTTCAGAATATGGCTAAACGAAATGCTATTATACGGAATTTACCTTCTGTTGAAACGTTAGGTGCAGTATCAGTTATTTGTTCCGATAAAACCGGTACGCTTACAAAAAATGAGATGACTGTAAAAGTAGTCGTAACGAAAAATAATGAATATGAAGTTTCCGGGAATGGGTATGCTCCGGAGGGTGAAATTTTATTGGACGGTGAAAAGGTTGATGTTAATAGTGAAGAAGTTTTATCGAATCTTATTAATTGCTTTGAGTATTGTAATGATGCTACTATCCGGGAAGATGAAAAGGGGCAATGGATAGTAAATGGTGATCCAACTGAAGGAGCACTTATAACTTTATATGAAAAAGCTGATTTAGAAGAACGGGAAGTAAAACGGGTAGCAGAAATTCCGTTTGATTCGTCTTATAAGTATATGGCTATTCTGGCAGAGATGGGGGATAAAAAACGTATTTTTATTAAAGGGGCTCCTGATCGATTAATACGTTTGGCTGAACAGGAAAAAATGATGAAGGTGTTAATGATTTTGATTGTGAATACTGGTATAATAAGATTGAAGAACTTGCTCAAAGAGGACAACGTATAATTGGAGGAGCATATAAAATTGTTGATTCTTCTAAAGAAACGCTGGATATGAATGATTTGTGTGAAGGAATTGTATTTCTGGGTCTGGCAGGTATTATTGATCCTCCACGGAAAGAAACAATTAAAGCTATACAATCCTGTCAACAGGCAGGTATAACTGTTAAAATGATAACCGGGGACAATGTGGAAACAGCTAAAGCCATTGTATATGAAATGGGTATTGGGGGTGGACAAAAAGCTTTGCAGGGACTGGATTTGCAAAAAATGTCCGATGAAGAGATGGAGAGAGTAGTCAAAGAATATGATATTTTTGCCCGTACCAGTCCGGAACATAAATTGCGGTTAGTAAATGCTTTACAAAAAGACGGTGCAATTTGTGCTATGACTGGCGATGGGGTCAATGATGCACCTGCATTGAAAAAAGCGGATCTGGGAATTGCTATGGGGATTAAAGGTACTGAAGTAACAAAGGATGCAGCCGAAATGGTTTTGGCTGACGATAATTTTAGTACGATTGAGGCTGCTGTGGAAGAGGGGCGAAGAGTTTACGATAATCTTAAAAAACAATTCTCTATATATTACCGACGAATGGGGCAGAAAGTTTTTTGATTATAGCCAGTATTTTATTTGGAACTGTAATGCCTCTGACAGCTGTACAGATTCTTTGGGTAAATATGGTTGCTTCGGTTACTTTATCTTTTGCACTGGCATTTGAAAAAATAGAGCCGGATGCAATGACACGTCCGCCCCGGTCACCAAAAGCACCTCTTTTAACCGGATATTATTTATGGAGAATTGTTTTTGTTTCTCTCTTAATAGGAGGAGGAACGTTAGCAATTTGTTTGTATCTCCTGAATCAGGGAGTAAGTGATATTATTGTAAAAACTATCACACTAAATACGATTGTTATTCCCCCAAATGTTTCATCTGTTTAATAGCCGGAATATTCATAAGTTTGCTATTTATAAAGATTTCTGTTCCACTAAAGCAGTTTTTATTTTATGTGCAGCTTTGATTTTATTACAATTGGTAATTACTTATGTTCGTTTTATGAA
>JAJBTP010000446.1 GCA_020860805.1 Tannerellaceae bacterium
AACATATATTATTTATTTTCCTGGCCGTATTATTAGCTACAGGTAATGTGTTTGCACAGGACGGCGCTCAGATTGAGGCATACAAAACCAGTCATGACTTCGGTGAAATTAAGGAATCCGATGGGGAAGCGACTCATACTTTTGTCATTAAAAATACGGGTACGGCTCCGCTGGTAATTACCCGTGTTGTGGCTTCGTGTGGTTGCACGACTCCGGAATGGACCCAGGAACCCATTGCTGCCGGACAATCCGGTGAGGTAAAGGTTACCTATGATCCGAAAGGCCGTCCCGGACCTTTCACCAAATCCATAAATATTTATAGCAACGGGAAAAAGGGTAGCTATGTATTAACTATCAGAGGAGAAGTAATCTGACCCAAGCCCATGAACCTGAGGAACACTGCACTTATTCTCGTAGTTTTATCGGCCTTTATCTGTAAGATGCATGCACAGGAAGGTGCATTGATTCATGCGGACGTGAAAAGTTTTGACTTTGGTAACATCATTGAGACCGACGGGCCGGTAAGTCATGAGTTTATTATTAAAAACGAAGGAAATGCTCCTTTGGTTCTGACCCGTGTAACTGCTTCGTGTGGTTGTACTACCCCTGAGTGGACCCAGGCTCCTATAGAGGCCGGTAAAACCGGAAAATTAAAAGTGACGTATGACCCGAAAGGCCGGCCCGGACCTTTCCGTAAAACGGTGTCAGTATTCAGTAACGGAAACCGGGGCACCCTGAATATGGTGGTAATGGGCAATGTAGTTGCCAAACCGCCGACACCGGCTGTCTCGTATCCTTATTCTATTGGCGAATTAAAGCTAAGCAGTAAAAAAGTAAACTATAACAGTATACGCCAGGATGAGGCGTTGGGAGAAAAGATTTCCATAAAGAACGAAGGACTGGAAACAGTCGTTATAAAGAAAGGCAAAGCACCTTCTTATATTACAGTAGAAGTTCATCCGGAAGTATTGCAAGCCGGTGAAGCCGGTGAAATAACCTTCCTGTATGATGCTGCTGCTGCGAAAAAGATGGGCCGGGTGTATAACGAAGTGCCTTTCTCACTGGAATGGTTGAATAAAAAGCATGTAAATGCAGATATTGAAATTATGGCTAACATAATTGACCGGACAGGAAAACTTTCTGCTTCTGAAAAAGAGAATGCTCCATCCGCTCAGTTCTCTTCCACTCATCTGGATTTTGGTGTATTGGAACAAAAAAGTGGCTTTTTACCCGGGATTGCCGGTAGCATTGCGGGAATTGCCGGGGGTGGAAAATCTGCGGAAACGCTGACGATTACCAATACAGGAAAAACAACTCTTTCTATTTATAGTGTGACCTGTGACAATGATATCGTGGATATTTCCGGCGGACGAAAAGAGTTGAAGCCCGGTGCATCCGCTGTTTATAAAATATCTATCCGTCCCAAATCCGTAAAGGCTAAACTGAATACGAATATTCATGTGGTAACCAATGACCCGAACGGACCGGTACGGCTTATTAAAGTCACTGCTGAAAAATAGTTTGAAAAAATCAGAGTATGAAACATCCCGAGAATGACGAACTGTATAAGGGACTGAAAGTAAATAAAGGAGTAGCGGATGTCCCGACTGTTAATCCTTATCTTCAGAAACGGATTCAGCGAAAGAACTATACGCCTGCTGAATATGTAGAAGGAATCCTGAAAGGAAATATTACGATATTGAGCCAGGCGGTCACTTTAATAGAAAGTGCCCGGATGGAGCATCAACAGGTGGCACAGGAGATTATCGAAAAATGCCTGCCGCATGCTGGAAAATCCGTACGTATTGGAATTACAGGTGTACCGGGTGCAGGAAAAAGTACCTCTATTGATGCTTTTGGTATTCATTTGCTGGAGCAGGGACGGAAACTGGCGGTTCTGGCTATTGACCCAAGTAGTGAGCGTTCGAAAGGAAGTATTCTGGGAGATAAAACCCGGATGGAGGATCTTTCACGGGAGAAAAATGCCTTTATTCGCCCTTCCCCTTCTGCCGGTTCGTTAGGCGGTGTAGCCCGTAAGACCCGTGAAACGATTGTGTTGTGTGAAGCTGCCGGCTTTGATACGATATTTGTAGAAACGGTTGGAGTAGGACAAAGTGAAACAGCCGTACATTCTATGGTAGATTTTTTTCTATTGATACAGCTTGCCGGTACGGGAGATGAGTTGCAGGGAATTAAACGGGGGATTATGGAAATGGCAGACGGTATTATTATCAATAAAGCAGATGGTGATAATATTGATAAAGCGAATCTGGCTGCTGCCCAGTTCCGTAATGCGCTTCATTTATTTCCTCCTACAGATTCAGGCTGGATACCGAAAGTACTGACTTATTCCGGTTATTATAAATTGCGAATAAATGAGATATGGGATATGGTGGATGAATACATGACATTTACCAAAGCGAATGGTTTCTTTGAGTGGAAAAGAAAGGAGCAATCTAAGTACTGGATGTATGAAAGTATTAATGATACGCTTAAAGATGTATTTTATCATAATCCTCTAATAGAAAGCAGACTGAAAAGTACGGAAATGAAAGTACTCAATAATGAACTGAGTTCTTTTATGGCAGCAAAAGAAATCATAGATCTGTTCTTACAAAATATATCCGGTGGAGAAAGAGGCGGTTCTTAAGG
>JAJBTP010000202.1 GCA_020860805.1 Tannerellaceae bacterium
CAATTATAAATATCTTATTTGGTCCTTATATTCTTTATCTATTACATATGTTTCCTAAATATTAATCTAATGATAGAACCCGCATCCTGTTTCCATTATAGAAAACGAAGGCATCCAAAATGCCAAGTTTCAGTTATTGATCAATAAATACTTGTTACAGACCTCGAACCAAATCCTGCTTTTTCCGCTCCACTTTTTCAAAATGCCATGAATGTTCATCAAACCGAAAGCACTGTTCTTCATCAAACGATGTGACTGGTGGGTGATACGGTTGGAAAAACAAATACCATATCCATTCATATTTTCCATCTTCCTTTTCCTCTGGCCACAGAACAGGATAATACAGATAATCTTTATTATCCCATATATTCAAACCAATCTGCTTTCCCAGTAAATGGAATAAAAATTTCACGCATAATAATTCTGGTCGAGAGAGTTTTCCTACGCCTTCTTCTTCAAAAGATTCTTTCGATTCAAACCCCAGAATACCTAAATCCGATTCACCAATATAACGCGACCAGAAAAATCCGGCCCCGTCTGTCACGCCATCTGCAACAAACACATGCTTAGCTTCTTCTTCCGTAACAATACTTATCACTTTGCGTACATTCACCCCCTCATTATTCCATACAACATCGCCTGTTCTAACTGTCAAGCCTTCGGGATAATAAATAGTTTTTTGCATAGAATTATTCTTGTCTTATATTATAAAGGACCTCCGCCACGAGCGGGATTAGGAGGGGAGGGGCCATCCAGGGTACTTCCTTCTGGTGGAGTTTGTGTGTTTTCCAAAGTAACAGACCATTCCAATTGCATATGCACGATGGAAATGGAGCCTGATTCATCGTCCATACCTACGTGACCTATAAGGCTCCTCTTTTTCTGGATCCTGGGTTGGCGATTTCATGCCGTTTCGATCCAGCCGGTGGCTTACAGGGTTTACAGCCTTTTCGGGTAGAGATAATAACAGCCGCAGCTCTTGCAGCTCTTCGAGATATATTAGAAGATGATGTAATGCCTCGAGTCGCTCTCGCTATATCCTCGACATAAGAAGGAGAGTTGCTTATCGCAGCATCTGGTGTCTTCACTGCAATACTTCCAGTATAATCGATAAACGTGAAAAGATTATTATAAACCATTCTGTATAAATTGAAATTATCATCCTTTCCGATAGGCTCCCTATTCAACCATTTACCTTTTATAGTATTGTAATACCTGTAATTATAATACACAAGTCCCAGCTCATCATCGGCATATTCGCTGGAGAATCGAAAAGGATTATCTTGTGCGGCATTGCCTTCCATTTTCACAACATTTCCATACGCTCCATATTCATACAAGGCACGGCGTCCCGCCTGAATCCCAAGCAGAGCCGTTGTGTTTTTCAACAGGTCATAGGTGTAGTACAGGTCTTCGTCATAAATTCCTGTTTCATTGAATATGGTCATCGCCAAAATGCAATGCATATGGCGACCAGTTCCATCGGATCCCACAAATAGGTTTTACGCAACACGGACGCTGCCGTTTCTGGTTACACGCCAGCTGCGTCCAGTTCCGCGATCTACAGGTAGCCGTTATAGATGAAGCATTTCTTCGACAGACGAATTCTCCTTCATAGACGCCTTAATAAAAATTTTACCGATTACTTCGTGTTACGAACCTATCGCGAACCCTATGATCATGATGGCAAGCCATGTTCCCGACAACATAAGCGCAATAAGATCATCTTTTCTGTTCGAATTCACGATGATACCACACAATCCCCAGAACAGGCTTGTGAATTGACCGATGAAGATTGCCAATCCTAATGTTATAGATAGAGAGACAGGAAAACGGAGGTTTTTGTCGAATAGTGTTACACAGGCTATCGGAAGCAGTGCTATCCATCCGATCAGTGAGGGAGTGTAAGATTTCACGATTGGTTATTTTAATGCATGCACAGACAGCAGTCTGTATTTGACTACACCAATTCCTTAATTCCTCTGTACTAACGCCCAAATCCGTCACATAGTATGAATCACCTTGGTTCTTCTTTTGAATTTTCCTGAGATGATCTTCCATCTCCTGCCGGAATGCGATGGCGTGAATTTGGTTTCTTCGCCATACTTTTAATTGTTAGTCAGAGTTTTGCGGGTATACAACATCGTCTGCCCCCCCTTTTTCTTAAATCACCAATGACAGAACTCACTGTCTTTGTATCATTGATATCCAAGAATCGCTATCGGAAGTTCGAATTTCTTTTATACTTTTTATGATATGTAAAAAATGTTGATCCCAATTTTTTGGCTTATCTTCACCACTAAACAAAACCGCTTGCAACAAGGCATAACACGATTGATAATAGACAGCTAAGATTGTCATAAAAGTATTCATTCTTTCATTATTGTTTTTTATTTTATCAATAATAAACAAACACATATTGCAATGCTCCTTGTACAAATCATAAAATGCGAAATTACCTTTTTCCCTTAATCTTTCCACAACAAATTCATTTTCAATGATAAAATCATTAACATTTTCTATTTTCTCTACTGGAAAACTTTGGGGAATAAAATTTCCAAGTAACGTCAAATACGGAAAATCAGCATTGCTATAGAAGGTAAACGGTTCGCGCATTGAAAATAATAAATCGAAATATCTTATGTAGACA
>JAJBTP010000533.1 GCA_020860805.1 Tannerellaceae bacterium
GCCTCTTTTATATTTAAGTCAATTGTATTTATCTGATGTTGGAGAAAGGCATTTTTAAAAATAAACAGATCTTTGACTACAAATTGATGAAGTTTATCTTTTTCTGTTTCCTGCTCCTTAAATTTAAAGTGGCATTTACTTAATTCATATCTTTCACTAATTAGTTCTACTGCCAGTTTGCTAATACCAGGGTCCTGGTGAGCAAGAAAATAACGCTGTGGGTTAAATGCTTTTGATTCAAAATCCGTAGGTTTAACATATTCTTCTCCTCTCTTTTCGATTTTTTCTTTTCGTTGTTTTTCTTTCTCTTCTCTTTCTTTTTCCAACAACTCTTTTTGTAACGCTTCTTCCAGTATGCGCCGGTAAATAGAAAGGGAAAAATAAATCTCATCTCTTTCTAATTCCTTTTGAATATATTCTGCTACTTTTAAAACAATCTCTTCCTCTGTTTCCGGGTCTTTATACTCAAAAAGGGTAGTGCCAGCATATCGTACAACATATCTTAAAAGTGCTAATTCAAAATCATCAAAAACAGACGGTTTTTCAACAAGATTGGATTGTTTTTCTTTTTCATCAATGGCTGCAGGTGAATTTTCCGTAACAGTTTCAGAATGAGGCTGAGTAAACTCTCCTTTGTTTTTTTGTAACGAAGGTTTTTCCAGATTACTTAAACGTATTTTATTGACTTCATTTAGTACCAGTTTTTCTTCAATCCCCATCATGGTACTACATTCACGGATAAAGAGAGTCCGGGCTATATTGTCCGGAATAATTGCTATAGTCTTAATTATATCTGAAATTAACGTAGCACGTTTAATGGGATCATTTCCTGCATCTTTAAGCAATAGTTGGGTTTTAAACCGGATAAAGTCAGTTTCATTTTGTTTAATAAATTCAGCAAATGCTGTAGCATTATTTTTACGGGCAAAAGAATCCGGATCTTCACCATCTGGTAAAAGTACAACCTTAATATTCATACCTTCTTCCAGAATCAGATCAATACCCCTTAAAGCCGCTTTTATACCGGCAGCATCTCCATCATATAAGACAGTAATATTATTAGTAAAGCGATGTATAAGGCGAATTTGTGGGAGAGTTAATGCAGTACCGGATGAGGCTACCACATTTTCAATACCAGCCTGGTGTATAGATATAACATCTGTGTATCCTTCAACAAGAAAACAACAATCCGCTTTTATGATAGCCTGTTTGGCAAAATAAATACCATATAATTCATTACTTTTATGATACACTTCGCTTTCCGGAGAATTGACGTATTTTGCTTTATCATCTTTTTTCAGTGTACGTCCTCCAAAAGCAACTACTTTGCCACTGAGACTATGCACGGGAAAGATAACTCTACCTCTGAACCGATCACTGATTTTTCCAGTTTCACTTACCGTTATGATTCCAGTTTTTTGTAAAAATTCTTTTTTATATCCTTTACGGATGGCTTCTTTGTAAAGTTCATCCCATTTGTCAAGAGAATATCCTAATTGGAATTTACGGATAATATCATCTCTGAATCCGCGTTGAATAAAATAACTATATCCGATTCGTTTTCCTTCTTCATGTTTATAAAGCTGATCCGTAAAGTATTTTTGTGCCCAACTATTGACAATTAGCATACTTTCTCGGTTACTCTGTTGTTGTTTTTGCTTATCAGTAAGTTCCCGTTCCTGTATCTCTATATTGTATTTTTTTGCAAGAAACCGGAGCGCATCAAAATAGTTAAGCTGTTCATGCTTCATAATAAAATGAACAGCCGTTCCTCCTTCATTACACGCAAAACATTTACAGATATTTTTGGCTGGAGAAACATAAAAAGAAGGAGACTTGTCAGAGTGAAAAGGACATAATCCCACATAATTAACCCCACGCTTACGTAAAGTTACAAAATCAGCTACAACATCAACGATGTTAGCGGCATCAAGAATACGATCTATGGTGAGCTGGTCTATCATTTTTCAGTTTATCAACAATACAAAAGTAGTGATATTTTTTCAAAGAAATAATGTATCTTTGTCGGACCAAAATTAATCCGTCTAAATATGAAATATATATATATTTAACTATCCTCCTGACCTTTTGTTGCAGTTGTACAGGACAAAAAAATACGGAAGTAACTATAAATAATCCCGAAAAGCCATTAACTTTTAAAATGGTTACTCCTCCTGAAATTTTAACTCAGCCGTTGGATAGAGCAGCCTATTTAGTAGAACATTATTGGGACAATTTTGATTTCTCTGATTTCCGGTATACAAAGGCACCGGAAGTTACAGAACAAGCTTTCGTGGATTATCTGGATATTTTGCCAATTCCGGCTTATGAGGTGTCTTCAAAATCTATTCAACGGATGCTTCAAAAAGCAGAAGTAGATAGTGGTATGTTTTCCTATTTTACAGGATTATACGAAAAATATCTTTATGACCCTAATTCTCCTTTTCGGAATGAAGAATTTTATATTCCGGTATTAGAGGTAATGCTTGCATCTCCGATTATAGATGATGTGAAAAAAAATCCGTCCTCTTTATCTACTGGAACTGGCCCGAAAAAATCGGATAGGTGAAAAGGCGAATGATTTTACTTATACACTGCCAAATGGTAAAAGAACTACCATGTATTCAATAAATTCTCCTTATC
>JAJBTP010000569.1 GCA_020860805.1 Tannerellaceae bacterium
CACCATTTGGAGAAGCTGCAACCGGTTGAAAATTCAGGAAATTATAGATATTGTATTTAATTCCTTTTTCAATAATATTGATTTTTACTTCGCCTGTTGCTTTATCATAAATTCCGTTGTAATCTTTCCGGTCCTCACTATGTAATCCGGTAGTAAAACGAAACAGTAAGATGGTTTCACTTTCTATCACCTGTGAGATATGGATGTTCTTATCTTTGTTTTTCATATACCTATCACCATACGGCCAATGATATTTACCCAAATCAAATACCCGGTCCGGAATCAGTTGGGTATCCTGGATACGATAGATAGTATCATTATACTCCTCTTTAAAGAAAATATCATTTTTATACCGCCAGAAAGGATTCAGTCCCAGCATAAACATGTTACCGATTTCTTTCTCAGCACTTTCCAGGTGAAGGATTCCATCTATCCCCAAAATCCGGAACAAATCTATATCGCTATGCTTCTTTAACACATTTATCATCTGAATAGAAAAAGGAGTTACCTCCTGTTCATTCGGAAAAATAGTAATATCCTCTCCTTGTGTATTAAAAATAACAGACGTTTTTTTCTCTTCTCCAACCAGATTAGGAAAATAGCCTACGATTTGTTGTTCATCTATAGGATAGAAAGAAATTAAAGAAGTTCCTTCGTCTACCTGGGGAACGGGTAACTTCTGAAGCCATTTACCTTCCACTGTGTAATAAACCAATTCGCCTCCCCACCCTTTGAAAAGAATTTGTCCATTTACCGGATTAATTATTCCTTTGGCATTTGCATATCCTTCCGGGTCCTCCCCTACATGTCCCACGCTCTGTAAAAACGGTCGCTTTCCGTGTCAAAAACGAAGCATTACCCCTATTCAGTTGTTACTACTACATAATCATCCTTCATTTGCCACACCGGACCTTTCCCTATCAAACTCTCTGTTGTGGTTTCCATAGGGATAAAACGTATTTTCTTAAAATACTGAGCTGCATTCAGGTCTGTTAATGTAGGAAATACCTCTCCTACCGGAATAACAGAGTCCTTTTTTTCTGTTGTAGCAGTACAGGAAAAGAATGCCAGGATAATCATACCTGCTATGACTATCCGGAAAACAGATATATAATTCATATTATCAGGGGATAAGAATAAGTTTCAGAATTTTCACAGTACCGGTAGGAGACGAACTATCCTCCTCTGTATCTATATGCATACTTTTTATGGTAGCAGGATCGATGGCTTCAAACTCTTTTTGAGTCACTTCCTTTGCGTCTACATAGAAACGGGAGATTCCTTCTGCTCCCTTTTTATGTATATGATTTGTCATTGCCACCTCTGTCCCTTCCGGGTTAAATTCATAGTTTATCCGGTGGGTAGTAATTAATATAACACCCCCTTTTCCTTTCTCACCATATAACCAGATACTATCTTCATTTTTCAAAACGGTAATTTGTTCAATTCTTTCCGGTGAGATAGCATCCATCATTTCCCGGGATATTTCTATACCATTTAACAGTATCAGCGGCTCTAACCCGGCTTCCTGCCCTGCATTTACCGTTATAGCTGTAGAGTCATTCGTAACGCGGACCACAACTTTCTCCGGTAGTGTTTTCTCTAACTCCCGGGAAATTTCCGGACGGGCGAATGCGGCAACTACCACTGCCGACAAAGGAAGTATATATAAATACTTCAGGCGTGCCCACGGATTAGATTTACTTTTTAACATCATAGTAATCCTGCTTTTTAGTTTGCTGTGGTTAAAACTGTTAGCCATAGAAGCAAAACACTGTGAACCAACAGCTTTTTCGATTAATAATAGTTGATATCTTTTCTTATCAATGCCTTTTGACAAAACATATTCATCGGCTTCGTATTCATGAATATTTTGCAGTTCCTGTTTAATCAGCCATATTGCAGGATTAAACCAGTGTAACAATTCCACAAATCTGCATCCATACTAAATCCCAGGAATGCCGCGCCTGGATATGTCCTTTTTCATGTATTAGAATTGCTTCCTGATTTTCTTCCCATTCTTTCCGGGAAATAACAATCCGGTTCATCCAGCTAAAAGGTGACATACAGGTTTCTACAATTCCTATTTTCACACCTTCTTTTTCCATCCATATTCCTTCCTGGCGAAACAATCTATAAAGCCGGATAAAAGATAGGATAGTCCTGAAAAAGAAAAAGAACAGGCCTGCCAGATAAATCCCCGGCAAAACATAAAAAAGAATAGATGCTGCTGCCTGCTGTCCCGGTTCACTTCCCATTTCTGTTATATCCACCGGAAGAGAAAACAAAGTTGACTGCTGTGCCGGCAATGCTTTTGATAGTTTGAAAAAAGGCAAAATAAAAGAGAAGGCCGATATCCCTAATAAAGCCAGACGATTAAACCGGAAAAAAGTCTCCCGGCTTAACAAAAGCTTGTAAAACAGATAGAACAACAGAATATACGTTGTCGATTTAAGTATATATACAAAGAAAAACCCCATAGCTATTTTTTTATTACCCTGTTCCACCTGTTCGATTAATTTACGCAATTCATCTACCGACAGAGATTCCTCTTCAATCAGTGAAGAAACAACTCCTAAATAAGAGTTATTAAAATATTTAGCAACTACTCCTTTGAGTGTTCCGGTACGGTATTCCTG
>JAJBTP010000565.1 GCA_020860805.1 Tannerellaceae bacterium
GTTCTATACACATTCTGTTATCTTATTTGTACACACATCAGACTTCACATATTTAACTAATTTCAATGACACTGGGCGTAGCAGGGATGCTGTGCCCTTTGTATTTTCGGGGGAATGGGAAAAGAGGATATTAAATAACATCCCCTTTTTAAGTAAAGTTGAAAAACATACTTAATTTCACAGTTGGATAAATGTTTTAGTACTAATACCTATTTTATAATCATAATCATTAAACTTTCTACTTTTACATCCAATCTACTGAGGCATCCATTATCCGCCAGTCGTTAATATACAGAACAACTGTTGTGCCATAGACATCCAGATGAATAATATCACCCGGACGGGATTGGTGGTCTGTATGCACAGTAAATATGTGTGTGTCTCCTTTATAGGCTTTTACCGAAATAAGCTGGCCTTCGTCAGATGGTAATAAGCCATGCATCTGTGTACGTAAAATACCATTTTCATCTTCATTCAGTTCAGCCGGAACTACTGCATCATCTCCTAAAGGATTAAATTCCAAATCCATTCCACTCTTGGTTCCATGAATTTCAAACCAGACAGGTTCTTTCTGGTCAGAAGTATAAATATCCGGATTCCCTTGTAGCGTTGCTGTAAACTGACAAATACAATCCATCATCGGAACTTCAATACGCACACCTTCTGTAATATCCGTATCGTAATAATTATAGGTTCCCAGATAAAGATATCCCATAGATTCAAAGTTTCCCCCTCTTGAAGTGGATTGCATCATCAACATTTCACCTTTTTTGGATTTATCCGGAGCCGGTTCCGGAATCTCACCGATAAACTCTTCACCGGCAGGTACTGCCCAGGCAATGATATCCATATCTCCAGTGACTTCTTTCCTTATACGGTACTCTTTCCCTCCTTTGATGTCTTCATAGGAAATTACACCGGACGAATGCAATACGTTATCTTTATAAATACGTAAATGTATATCATTTCCAATTGCTTCATCGTAATTTTTCCCGGATTTATTATATTGGAAACTTAAGCTCATGTAATCCGGACATCCGTCAATACCTTCCTTCAGGCAGGAGGCACATACCAGAGCCAATATAAGTATAAGAATTGCCTGTTTCACTGTATTTTATTTATAAATTATAAATTCAATTGTTTTCTATTTCAGGGAAGCAATAGCATATCTACTTCCCGGTTTTAAAGTACAATTAGAGTCTGTTAAATATCTGTAGGTTCGTTAAACTCTCTCCATGGAGATACTGTGATAGTTACATCTACACCTGCTTCCCCTGCATCCGGGATAATGGGTTTCTCTTCTTCAGCATCTTTCGGAGTTGCATACCCTACAGTTCTGACAGTTCCGATTTTCACATTGTAGAGAGAGTTTCTTAATATCTGGTAAACGGCTACCTCATTGCCATTGAGTTTAGTTTCTTTTGCCAGATTTACTCGCCAGTAACGGGTTACTTTATTATTGTTTTCATCTGTCAGTTCACCACGGATAATGTAAGCATATACAGACACCGGTGCATACCCATTCAGCCCATTCGCTGAAATTAACAGAGGAGTATTTTCATACACATATACATTGCCCGGTTCGTAATCACTGCCACTGTATGCTTTTTTTTAAATTTCCGTCTTGTTTATAAACACTTGCTGTATAATTGGCTTCCTGTGTTCCGATAGTCCATACATCTGCATCCCATTTCATCCATTCATTCGCTACTCCATAATTAGGTGATACATAGGATTGGTTCAAACCGTTTATTACAAAGTGACCGGTTAATTCAAATTTCTTAAATGCTACATAATTGTTTCCTGCTGCTTCGGCATTCAAACGTTCTAACTCTTCATTCGGAATACTGACCGTACCTGTTGCCGTAGGTTCATTTAACCGACTATATAAACGGGATACACTAATACCTACACGGCCTACAGCTTCTTCCTCTACTTTTACATTAGATACCTGGCCGGTCATAGGAACACTTATTGTTAAATCTGTTGGATTTTCAATTGCTTTCTTATTTAAAGCTTCTTTGATTTTTGTGATAGTATTATATTCCGATAATTCTCCTAAATTCTGATTTACAGCAGCAAGAATAGTCAGATTATTGTTAGCTGTTATAGCGAATACAAAATCTTTGGTGGTATCTGTGAATTTAACATATCCGGTTCCATTAGATTCGCCGTTTGTTCCCCCTGTTTTAGTATCACGGGTGCCATCTTCTTTAAATACGTAAAATTCTACTACTTCAATTTTACTATCATCATCAGTACTTCTGGTGGAATAACCCTTGGGAGTATCCTGCAAATAAACTGTAGCATAACCGGTTGCCTGTTCTTCATCCTGAGTGGGTATACCTGCAAAATCATCTTCCTGATTACATGCAGTGAACAATACACAACTTACCATAAGAATGGAAAAAATACTTCTAAGTTTCATAAGTCTTTTTAATTTAATGGTTCTAAAATAACTACTTAAAAAATTCTGTTAGGTTTAATCCTAATTCTCAATAGAGATTTTATTCAAAACCAGTAGCCTGCCTTTCACTTACCTAATTCAGGACTACTGAACTCTTTTCAAATAACTACAATGCAAAGATAAAGGCTTTAAACATACTCATTATACACTATTTTTGGC
>JAJBTP010000166.1 GCA_020860805.1 Tannerellaceae bacterium
ATGATTGCAGTAAGTGGTTGGGAAGAAGATACAGATAAAGAATTGTTACCCTTTTTAATGGATTATAATAAGAATGGTATTACTAAAGTTATCAGTACAGATATCCGCCGTGATGGTATGCTGGAAGGTCCGGCCATTGAATTGTATAAGGAGATACGGGAAGCCATTCCTTCTCTTTATCTGATTGCCAGTGGAGGGGTTAGCTCAATTGAAGACATCGAAAAGCTGGAAGAGGCGAATGTTCCGGCAGTTATTTTTGGTAAAGCGATTTATGAAGGACGGATTCAATTAAACGAATTAGTGAAATTCAATGAAAGGTAAGAACCTTTTACTTTAAAAATGATAGATTATGCTGGCTAAACGTATTATACCCTGTCTGGATATTAAAGATGGAAAGACTGTAAAAGGTATTAACTTTGTAAATTTCCGGGATGCAGGTGATCCGGTTGAGCTGGGGGCTCAGTACAGCCGTGACGGTGCGGACGAACTGGTTTATCTGGATATTACAGCTTCTCATGAGGGACGTAAAACTTTTACCGAACTGGTGAAAAAAGTAGCGGCTAATATTAATATACCTTTTACTGTAGGAGGGGGGATTAATGAGTTACAGGATGTGGATCGCCTGTTAAGTGCTGGTGCTGATAAAGTATCTGTTAACTCGTCTGCTTTACGGAATCCGGATTTGATAGAACAGATTGCTAAAAATTTTGGTAGCCAGGTATGTGTCGTTGCTATTGATGCTAATTATGAAGCGAATGACTGGAGATGTTATCTGAATGGAGGACGTATTCCTACAGATAAATATCTTTTTTCATGGGCTGCTGAAGCAGAAAGCCGGGGAGCCGGAGAAATCCTGTTTACCAGTATGACACATGATGGCGTAAAAGAAGGATATGCAGATGATGCGTTGGCAAAGTTGGCAGATTCACTTCATATCCCTGTTATTGCTTCAGGGGGAGCCGGAAAGAAGGAACATTTCCGGGATACCTTTATTCATGGTAAATCGGATGCTGCTTTGGCTGCCAGTGTATTTCATTTCGGTGAAATTGGTATTCGCGAATTAAAGGAATATCTGGCCGAAGAAGGAATCAACGTACGAAAATAAAAGAAGAAAGTTATAATTATAGAGTAGTTAGTAGAATTCTTGTTTCGTAAATTCCTACTACCTGCCAATTACTAAAAAAAGAATAAAAATGAACTTGGATTTTAATAAAGGAGACGGATTAATTCCGGCAATTATTCAGGATGATAAAACAGGTAAAGTCCTGATGTTGGGATTTATGAATGAAGAGGCATATGACGCGACTGTAAAAAGCGGTAAAGTAGCCTTTTTCAGCCGTACCAAAAATCGCCTTTGGATGAAAGGAGAAACCAGTGGTAATACATTGTCTGTCGTACGGATATTACAGGATTGTGATAATGATACTTTATTAATTAAAGCAAATCCGGCCGGACCGGTTTGCCATACAGGTAAAGATACCTGTTTCGGTGAAAAGAATGAAGAGGATATCATGTTCCTGAAACGTTTACAGGATTTTATAGAACGTCGCCGTCAGGAAATGCCGGAAGGTTCGTATACTACTTCTTTATTTACCAAAGGGGTGAACCGGATGGCTCAAAAGGTAGGTGAAGAAGCTGTGGAATCAGTTATTGAAGCCACGAATGGAACTGAAGAAGGCTTTATTTATGAGTCATCTGATTTAATTTATCATCTGATTGTTCTTCTAACCAGTAAAGGTTTACGTATAGAAGATCTGGCTCGTGAATTAGAGAAAAGGCATAAATAAAAAAGAAGTTATCAGCCGTAAACGGCTTAGAAGTCAAAGAAGTTATCACTTCGTAGTAGCTCGTTAATAGTTAAAGAATAATTTAATTACCGAGTGATTAAAACCAATGATGACTACTTTAACTACTACTAAAAATTGAAGATTTTATCATGGAAGAAACAACTCTGCTCAAACTGGAAAATGCGGAAATATGCCGCGAGGAAAATTTAATATTACAGAATGCTTCTCTTACGGTGTGTAACGGGGAGTTTGTATATGTTATCGGAAAAGTAGGTTCCGGTAAGAGTAGTTTGTTGAAATCACTATATTGTGAAATACCCATCCGGAGCGGAGCAGCTCAACTGATGGAGTATAATCTGTGTAAAATCAAAAGAAAACAAATTCCTTTTTTACGGCGTAAACTGGGTATTGTGTTCCAGGATTTTCAATTATTGACAGACCGTTCTGTTGTAAAGAATCTGGAGTTTGTATTAGAAGCTACCGGATGGAAAAAGAAATCGGAAATGAGTGCCCGCATTGATGAGGTCTTGCATCAGGTCGGTATGCAAACCAAAGGTTATAAAATGCCTCATGAACTGTCGGGGGGGGAACAACAACGTATTGTCATTGCCCGTGCTTTATTGAATGATCCAAAACTGATACTGGCAGATGAGCCTACAGGTAACTTAGACCCGGAAACAAGTGGCCAGATTGTTCAGCTTTTACATGATATCTGCCGGAAAGGAACGGCAGTTATAATGACCACCCATAATTATACTTTGGTACATAATTATCCCGGAAGGATAGTAAAATGTGAGAATGCCTGCCTAAATGATGTTGCAGAATAAAATTTTATGTAA
>JAJBTP010000383.1 GCA_020860805.1 Tannerellaceae bacterium
CTCTTAATCAGATTTTTCAAAGCTATATCGTTTTATAAAATAGTTTGTTCAATATATTATTTAAGATTTTTTTGTCTTTTCTGATACTGAAGATATATTTTCACCATTTTCAGCAAGAGATATTTCCGAAGTTTCAGTACTGGTTAAATTTTCGTCTTTTAAAGCAGCTTCTTCCTGATCTTTTTGTAATTTACTTTGTTGTTCTAGAATTTCTTCTGTTCGTGATACCCATGCACGTTTACCGAAAATTTGTTCGACATCTTCCGCATAGATTACTTCCCGTTCCAGTAATACTTGTGTTAACTGATTATGACCTTCCGTGTTTTTACAAAGGATTTCTTTTGCTCTGTCATATTGTTCGTTAACAATGCGTTGAACCTCTTCATCTATTAATTTAGCTGTTTGCTCACTATAAGGCTTAGTGAATCCCCAGTCCTGTCCTGATGAGTCATAATAATTCAAATTTGGTAACCGATCACTCATTCCAAAATATACAACCATAGCATATGCTTGTTTTGTAACCCTTTCCAAATCGTTTGACGCCCCGGTAGATACTTTTCCGAGGAATAGTTCTTCTGCAGCACGCCCCCCTAAAGTAGCACACATTTCATCCAGTAACTGTTCTTTGGTTGTTATTTGTCTTTCTTCCGGTAAATACCAGGCTGCACCTAAAGCTTTACCACGTGGTACAATTGTAACTTTCACTAAGGGATTAGCATGCTCCAGTAACCAGCTTAAGGTTGCATGACCTGCTTCATGGATAGCTATACTACGGCGTTCTTCAGCTGTTGTCATTCGGGTTCGTTTTTCCAACCCTCCGACAATGCGGTCTACAGCGTTCATAAAATCTTCTTTCTGTACGAATTTTTTTCCGTTTCGGGCAGCAATTAATGCTGCTTCATTACAAACATTCGCAATATCTGCCCCGGAAAAACC
The DNA here is from genome assembly GCA_020860805.1 of Tannerellaceae bacterium. Lineage (GTDB taxonomy): Bacteria > Bacteroidota > Bacteroidia > Bacteroidales > Tannerellaceae > UBA4116. The sequence continues at coordinate 937 of JAJBTP010000383.1, forward strand.
AGGGGTTTGGCGTGCTAAAAAGTCAGTATCAACACTTTCATCTATTTTGATAGGACGAAGATGTACTCCGAATATTTCTTTACGCTCATTTAAATCAGGTAATTCTACATGTATTTGACGGTCAAAACGTCCGGCACGAAGTAAAGCTTTATCCAATACATCAGCCCGATTAGTAGCGGCAAGGATGATAACACCGCTATTGGAACCAAAACCATCCATTTCTGTCAGTAATTGATTTAATGTATTTTCACGCTCATCACTACTATTCATATTTAAATTTTTGCCTCTGGCACGGCCTACAGCATCAATTTCGTCAATAAAAACAATACATGGTGCTTTTTCTTTAGCCTGGCGGAATAGGTCACGTACACGTGAAGCTCCAACTCCAACAAACATTTCAACAAAATCAGAACCGGAAAGTGAAAAGAATGGAACATCTGCTTCTCCGGCAACCGCTTTTGCCAACAGTGTTTTACCAGTTCCCGGAGGACCTACTAATAAGCCCCCTTTGGGTATTTTACCACCTAGTTCTGTATATTTCCCCGGATCTTTCAGAAATGATACAATTTCTTCAACTTCCTGTTTGGCCTCAGATAAACCTGCTACATCTTTAAATGTAACTTTACTGTCATTATCTTTATCAAAGAGTCGTGCTTTAGCTTTTCCAACATTAAATACATTACCGGCACCACCACTACCGCCTCCGGACATTCTACGCATTAAAAATATCCATAAAAGTATAAAGAGAGCAAAAGGCGCCAGAGAAATAATAATACTCCAAAATGCATCATCTCCTTCTTCATAACGAATTTGTGTATCAATATTATTTTCAGCTACAGCTCGGTCATAGAAGTCTGAAAACTTGTCTGCTGATGGAATTTTAACTGTTATTTTAGGAGATTCTCCTAAACGGGAACTATCTCCTTTAAACACCGTACTAACTTTATCATTTTTAACAGTTGCTTCTAACATATTCTTTTTGTTATATACAACCATTTTGTCGAATACATTTTCTTCAGCCAGTTTCTGAAATTCTGTCCACCCAATTTCTTTTGTAACAGAATTATCATTAAAGAAATACATTCCGACAAGTATCATAGCTATCAATCCGTATATCCAGTAAAAATTAAATCTGAACATTCCGGATTTCCCCTCTTTCTGAGGTTTGTTAGGTATGTTATTTTTGTTTTCCATACATTACACTTCTTAAATTTACGTAGAGGTTAATCTACATCTTTAATATGTTCAATTTTTGCATCCGCCCACAAATTTTCCAGATTGTAAAATTGGCGGAGTTCGGGAATAAATATATGTACAATAACCGTGCCATAATCCATTCCTATCCAAAGTGAGTTTTGTTTACTATCAACAGTAAGAGGTTTCTCTCCTAATTCTTTTCTTGCCATATCCCATACTGAGTCAGATAAAGCAGAAACTTGTGTGGGGGTATTCCCTTCACAAATGATCATATATTGACAGATAGCTCCTGTCAGTTGGGTTAAGTTTACGATAACAATATTTTTACCTTTTTTGTCTTGAAGACCTTCTACTATAGTATCTACTAATTTTTTTGTTTGATCCATTTACTAATTCTTGTATACAATTTTAAGGCAGCAAATATACTTCTTAATTATTTAATTATTTACCGTATATTTAATTATTTACCATTCTCACCGGATAAAATC
>JAJBTP010000214.1 GCA_020860805.1 Tannerellaceae bacterium
ATTCAAACCGAATCTTTAGAATAGTACTATTAGATATAGCAACAATTAAGAGAGAATCTTTTTATAGTTATATTTGAATATTGATTAAATCAAAAACATGACGAATTTATCATTTGTATAGGAACATCCCTCAGAATATTTTACTGAACAGGAAAAACAGACAGACTATTCAGATAAAGACAACCATTATATCAAATGCCTGCAGGCAATGGAAGAAATAATGGACATGGATGCTTATATATTAGACTATCTGCATGAAAAAATAATCTATCTCACTAAAAATAGCTCCTTCAGATGGATAATAGAAAATCATCCGGAAGAATCATTTGGATACGACCTCCTCAATAAGGATGATACAGGAAGAAGATTTGAAAAAAGTACAAAAAATAAACCGGATTGGATTTGACTTTTACTTTCAGACCCCTGTTGAAAGACGATATCACGGTGCTTCGTCATTGGATATAAGAATAAAGAATAGAGAAGGAAAATATACAATCATTAATCATAAATTATCAGTTCTGGATATGACTGAGGATGGACGAATAAGACTGGGGCTATGTGTACTTACTTATCCCACCAGTAAAATACCAGGTAAATTTTATTTTAAAATGACCGATACAAACCAGGTATATGAATATATAGAAAAATCCGGAAAATTTATAGAAGTCAAAACCCAGCGGCTTTCACCAAAATCCGACAAAGTGCTGGAATTGGCCAGCCAGGGTAAAACAGAAAAAGAGATAGCCACAGTTTTAGGCATAACCTTAAACACTGTAAAGTATCACAAACAAAGGATATTTAAACAACTTGAAGTACGCAACACAAGTGAAGCCATACAATGGAAAACAGCCAGAAGAAAATGATAGACCGTTCAGAAAAATTGAATCATCGCTAAAAGTTGAGGACAAAAACCTTACAATATTATTCCAGAAACTTAATGTACCTAAAATTATTCAGGTATATTTTTCGTAAAACCTGCAACATTACCAAAATGAGACAAAAAAGCCAGCTCCCGTTTTCATTGGTTATGTACTACTTCTTTTTTCTATAATGTTATGCATTATAATGCCAATATCAGGAGCCTGGTTATTCATACCTCAGGCTATTATAATTTTATTTGCCAATAAGGATAGAGCCAATAGGTAACAGATTGACATCCTCAAATCTGTTTCGAAAAATAAACCACATCGAACGCTTCCCCAAACTTCCGGCCAATCTCTCTAAACCTGCCACATTCGCTAAAGCCATGTTTGCGGTGAAAACTCAGACTATGAGGATTTTTGGAAGATACACTCGCCAGAATAGTTGTGACACCCTGCTCTCTGGCAGCATCAATCACTTTATCCAATACTATTTTGCCAAGTCCTTTTCCTACATACTTTTCATCAATAAAATAAGAGATTTCAGCCGTGCTTTTGAACGTAGGAAAAGAATTATAAGCTTTTAAAAAACAAAAGCCAACAACCGTATCATCCGATTTAATCACAAATGCCGGATACCCTTCGGTCACCTCAAGTAGCTTCTCAAAAAAAGTAATCGGCAACACCTCATCAGCATAGGCTGCAAAACTATTTTGAACATAATAGTTGAGAACCCTCATTACATCACCGGCATGTTCCCTACCCATTTTTACACATTCAACGTGTTTCATCCTGTCTTGCATAAGTTATTGATTGTCATCAATCTGTTTACACACAAATATCTGTTTATCTGACCTGTTTTCAAATGTTTCTTCTTTAAATCCTCCAAATTTATGAATAACCTCAAACCCACACATACTTACATAGGCATCTAATTCCTGAGGAAAAAACATGCGCATATCCAGATTTTGAGTAGAATCAAATTCTCCATTTATATAGTAATGCCACTTGATACGGTTGATTTGAGTTGTATTTTCATACATCATGGTTTGTTTTACAACAACTTCTCTACCATCCCGGGTCGAATATTCCGCAACAACCTGTTCTTCCTTTTCCGCCTCTACAATGTAGTGAATATTAGGATTAAAACAATCAAATATAAAATAACCATCTTTTTTCAGATGCTTCTTTACCCTTATCAATACATCAAACAAATCCCGGTTCGTATACAAATGATGAATGGAGTTAAATGGAATAAAAATAACATCATACATCTCTGGTAAATCCAGATACCGCATATCAGATTCAATAAACAGTATAGGAATATTGAGTTCATTTGCTTTATCAGCAGCCTGTTTCAACATTGATGTACTATTATCAACCCCGGTAATAGTATACCCTTCCCGGGCCAGAGGGATAGCTAATCTACCCGTACCACAACACAATTCAAGAATGTTCCCATCTTTCTTCTCCTTAAGCCATCGTAAATAAAATGGTAAATCATCCATTTGCGTATTCATCCCATCATAAATATCACCGTCGTAAATTAAATTACCTACTGTATATTTTTCTTCCATTTGATTGCTTTTAGTCACCTTAAACATTTATATTTCCGGTTCAAAGATATAAGAAAAATAATCTTCTATACCTTTGATTAGGATGAATACTGCATCTCAAATTAATTCGTTTCTTTTGTAAATAATATTATTCTGAAACAATGAAAACAGACAACATCAACATACAAGTAGCAGTTAAAGACGA
>JAJBTP010000232.1 GCA_020860805.1 Tannerellaceae bacterium
ATCATAATCTATTTTCACTCCATAATATTTTTCCAGTGTGTGGATGATAGTATCCAGGCTGGTACCTCTGAAAATATAGATACCATTAATCCAGGCTATTTTATCATAGGCATTCACTGTTTCAATGGCAGGTTGTCCGTCTTCCAGTGTGTACATCTCATTCGGTTTTAAAATGAAATCTTTTTTTCCGGGACTGGAAATCCGGACAGAACCGGATACTAGGGTTACATTTTTCTGTTTTTCCGATTCGTAGGTATGCACATTTAATTTAGTACCTAATACGGTCACATCCAGTTCTGAAGTTTTAACGATAAACGGACGGTTTTTATCAGGGGTAATATCCAGATAAACCTCTCCATCAACAAATATTTCCCGTTTATCTTTACCAAATTCTACCGGGTAAACCAGGCGCGAACCTGCATTTACATAGGCGACACTTCCATCCGAAAAAGTCAGTGTGGATTGATTTCCGTGTGGGATAAATAACTGGTTAAAAGAAGCAATTTTTTCTTTGGATATAATTTCTTCTTTATCTACTATAATTTGTTCTGATTCGTAGTTGATTAAAGGTTCCTTCTGATCCAGTGTAATAGCTTTATCATCTGTCACAATCAGTACGATATCTTTTCCGATACTATCCGGAAAAAAGGTTGTTTCGCTCAAAAAAAGAGGAAATGTCCGGGCCTTCATATACTTCGGTGAATGGTTTCAGAATTATTAATAACAGAATAATAGCAGCAGCGGTAGTAGCTGTAACCAGAAGAACCCGCAAAGGGAATCTGTGTTTTCTGCGTGCAGGCTCTTCTCTTTTGATTTTAGCCCATACTTCCTGATAGGCCTTTTCATCTTCAAAATCAAGAGTAGATGCCTGGTTGAGATTCCAGGTACGGTACAGATTTAAAAAATCTTTTTTATTCTCTTCCGATTCGCTAATCCATGCATACAGTATCTCTTTTTCGGAAGGAGTAATACTTCCGTCCAGAAACCGGATAATCAGTATGTTTATGTTTGCGTTTTCTTCCATGGTGAACCGTATTTACAGTTAACACGAAACACCTGCCGGATACCCTACCTCTGCTACTGAAAAAAATAAGTTTTTTATAAAAACATCCATAGAAGTTGTAAGACCCCTATTAATAAACAGGGTAAATAACCCATTCCGGATAGTTTTTTCTTTAAATGGGTGAGGGCTTTGGTTATCTGTTTTTCTACTGCTTTGATACTTATCTGTAATTGTTCTGCAATTTCCCGGTTCTTTAACCCTTCCTGCCGGCTCATATACCATACTTTACGGCATTGTTCCGGTAATTCCTCAATACTTTTCCGGAGGGTTTCATTCAATTCTTTTTCTTCCAGCATTTCCTCTGTAGGATTAAATGCGAGTGTCAGGGAAGTAATATCGTTGAATTCACGGTGAGCTTTCAAATAGTCAATCGCTTTATTATGTGTATAACGGTATAAAAGTGAACCGGGTGAGTAGGAGAGGTCCAGTTTATCAATCTGTTGCCAGAACTCACAAAAAACATCCTGTACAATATCTTTGGCAATCTCACGATTGGCTATATACTGAAAAGCATACGCACATAACTGGGAATGATATTCAAAAAAGATATTTCTAAATATTTCTTCTCGATTGGTCTTATTCATATACAGCCGGGTTAACAAGACACTCTTTTCAGCTCTATCTAACCATTGTTTGTTAAAGTAAAAGAATCATTGTTCGCAAAGGTAAATAAAAAAATACTAGTTAAACAAACCGAAAATAAGCAGAATGTTCTGATTCACCTACTGAAAAGGCTTGTTTATAGATTATTTTTTTCTGTTCGCCGGTGTTTTCTTTTTTTTTGTGATCAAAAACAACCGATATGAATTACAGAAAAATAATCAGTTTAGCCTTTTGTGTGATTGGGCTCTCTTTTGCTTCGCATGCGCAATTCCGGTATGGAGTCAAAGGAGGAATGAATCTATCAACCATTCATTTTAATAAAGACCTTTTTTCGCCCCAAAGTCTTGTGGGATATCAGGCAGGGTTTACCTCCGAATACATTATACCTAAGTCAGGTATTGGTGCAGACCTCTCTCTGATGTTTGTACAAACAGGTGTCGAACAACGTTCAAAGCATTATGCAAAAAACTACATTGAAATTCCTGTTAATTTCAAATGGCGGTATTCCCTTCCTTTTGTAAATGCATATGTACATGCCGGACCCTATATTGCCTGGGCTTTGAAAAAAGATGATTCCTGGTCTGTAACTGTTTCTAAAACCTCCAGTACGGGAATTCCCGGAACAGCAACTGTAACAGCCATGGATACAGATGCCGGGATTAATGCCGGGTTGGGTGTGGAATTCCTGAAATACTTCCAGGTAGGAATACAGTATCGTTTAGGATTGAAAGATGCCTATAAAGTAAGTTATTCCGGAAATAGTTATGCCCAGAACCGTGGAATCCTTATAAACGCTGCTATACTTTTTTAAAGTTATCCTACGTATTAGTCGATTTTGTCTAAATACGTTTTAATACATATCTATATTCTATTTATGAGTGATATATGTTATGGAATAGTCATTTGTTTTTGCATCTATTAAGTAGAAA
>JAJBTP010000416.1 GCA_020860805.1 Tannerellaceae bacterium
GGGGTATTGTTTTAAAAACCAAAACATAACGGCGCCACTACCAACAAATGGCTCAATATAAGTATCAAATGTTTCTATATTCTTAGGTAAAAAATTAGCAATGCTTTCTATGAGTTGAGTTTTCCCGCCTGCCCATTTCAAAAAGGGTTTGGCATTTGCTATATCAATATTTATTTCCGAAAAATCCATTCTTCTATTATTTAATGCAAATATACTTATAATAAATTTGTTTCCCCGATAACATAGCATACACGTATTAAAATGTCTATCTTTAAAACCGGATACTAAATAAGGTAGGTTTAATGATAAGGACTTGCCGCTTAAATAAACAGGTTATGGAAATAAAATCACTTGCAGCTACCTCTTTTGATACGATATTCAAAGCCTTTACTCTGGCATTTGCCGATTATGAAATGCAGCTGAATAAGAGAGAACTTCACACGATGATACATAGGCGTGGTTTTAATCCGGCTCTTTCGTTTGCTGCGTTTGAAGGAGAAGAAATGGTGGCTTTTACGCTGAACGGAATAGGTAATTTTGAGGGTGTTCCTACTGCTTATGATACCGAAACAGGTACGCTGAAAGAGTATCGCGGACAGGGATTAGCTACGCAGGTTTTTGAATATTCTATCCCATATCTGCGGAAAGCTGGTATTAAACAATATCTTCTGGAAGTGTTGCAACACAATACAAAAGCTATATCTGTGTATAGGAATCTGGGCTTTCAGGTAACCCGTGAATTCAATTATTTCAGGCAAAAAACGGAAGATGTCCATCATGAAATAACTTCTTTAAATCCGTTGTATACTATTAAACCTATCGGGATGGAACAGTATAGTGTGATTTCCGGTTTTTGGGACTTTTATCCTTCCTGGCAGAATAGTTTTGAATCGATTCAACGGGCCGGCTGAAGATTTTATTTGTTCGGGTGTGTTTCTGGAGAATGAACTTATAGGGTATTGTATTTTTGAACCTGTTTCCGGAGATATTACCCAACTGGCTGTAGACAAACTCCACAGAAGGAAAGGAGTGGCTTCTTTGTTGTTAAAGGAAATGCTTCAACTTAATAAACCGGATACGATTAAAGTGATTAATATAGATATCACCTGTAATTCAGTTACCGGATTTCTGAAAGCTAAAAATATAGACCTGAAAGGGAAGCAATACGAAATGGTGAAGGTGTTATAACTTCGAAGTTAGTTGATTACTCAGAAAAGGACTAAGAGGACCGGACGGTTTGATAATAGGTTGTAGCTTTTCCCAATTCAGAAACAGCTTTTCAAATTCAATAGCACCCCAGAAATTGTACCTTTCTATCCATTCTATACCATTAGGAAGGATGATAAATTTATAATCCTCTCTTATTTCATAACCGGCTTCATTCAGAATGCTGACATAATCGGAAACAAGTATATCCTTTATTGCAAGTTCTTTACCAGTGATAAGGTCAAAGAAGCAAATACTATTATGTATTTCTGACCGGCCACGGTTATAATCATCTTCAGGTATTACTGATTTATAAAGTTCAATGCATAAGATTCCCATCTCATTGCAATAGATATACGTATTTCCATGCATATTTGTTTTATAATAGGAAGACGTGTTCCATTCCTCCTCAGACATATCATCAAATGCCCCAAATAGCTTTTCATGATATTCCATTATCTCCATGTTTATAAGTCCGGTAGGACTTTTAGCATTCCAACAGGCGATGACATTTAATGAATTGTAAAGAGAGTAAAATTCAATTTCGGATGATAATACAGGGGGATATAAATGGATAGTTTCCTTTTTCCAACTTCCTTTCATACCCTCTTTTGTCATAACCGCATTTAAAACAATCTCTTCTTTATCATCTTTTATGATAACCTTACAGGCTGAGTTATCATTCAAAAGATGTACATTATTATAACTTTCATGTAAACCATCGTGATAGTAAATATGTGCAGACCCGTAATTTGTTTTATCTGTTCCTCTTATATAGATACTGGCTTCTTTTCCATTTATCATCCCCTGGTAATTATAAGCTATCAATTCCGGATTCGCCATAAAAGGTTCACGCGGAGATGAATGTAGTTCCATGGCTTCTATTCCTCTATCACCTATATGTCCATCGCAGGTATGTAAAATACGCACAAAATAACCGGCAGGTGGCTGCGGTATATCAGCTTGTATAGAAGCAGGAAAAAGTGTATCAATGTCCATAACATATTCCGGTGTGATAATTTTTGCAGGTAAACCATTACTGGTTAACAAAACGGTATGCTGCTCATTCAATCTATACTCTTTATCACTGATTTGTTTAAAAGAACCTTTAGAGTTAGGGAATAACTTATCTAAAGAAGGTTTCATCATATAGAGATATAAAGCATTAGGTAGAACATACGAGTTCGAATCTACTTTTTCCTGTGCGATGTATGTTTTATTGATTTTATCTATTTCGACAAACCACTCAGCATCTGAATATATCTCCAGGTCAGCAGAAATCATTCGAAATAAAACATTATTCCACTGTTCTTCCTGTATGCTGCCATCACTATAGATTAGTGTATACCGGAATGTTTGTATCTGTTGTAATTTATCATAT
>JAJBTP010000351.1 GCA_020860805.1 Tannerellaceae bacterium
CTTCTAGATCGGCGATGGTACGGGCTACTTTTAATATCCGGTCATAGGCACGGGCCGATAGATTAAAACGTTCCATGGCTGTTTTTAATCGTTTCAGTCCCTGTGCATCGGGAAGGGCATATTTATTTAATAGTTTAGGTGTCATTTGTGCATTACAATGGATATTTTTATAACGTTTGTAGCGTTCTTCCTGTATCCGGCGTGCCCGGGTTACACGTTCCCTGACAACTGAACTTTCTTCGGAAGGGGCCGGATTGGATATTTTTTCAAAAGGAACAGGCACTATTTCAATCTGTATATCAATGCGGTCTAAGAGTGGACCGGAAATCTTATTCAAATATTTCTGTACGGAACCCGGCAGGCATAAACAGGCGCGTTCGGGATGATTATAATATCCGCACGGACAGGGGTTCATGGAACTGATTAACATAAAACCGGCAGGATAATCCACTGTAAAACGAGCTCTTGAGATCGTAATAACTCTATCTTCCAAAGGTTGACGTAATGCTTCCAGTACATTTCGACTGAACTCAGGAAGTTCATCAAGAAAAAGGATCCCGCCGTGCGCTAAACTTATCTCACCGGGTTGAGGGAAAGCACCTCCGCCTACCATGGCAACATTGGATATAGTATGATGAGGAGCCCGGAAAGGACGTTGTGTTACCAGACAGTTATTGGATTGGATTTTACCTGCAACTGAATGAATCTTAGTCGTTTCCAGTGATTCTTTCAGAGTAAGGGGGGTAAAATGGAAGGGAGACGTTTGGCCAGCATGGATTTACCGCTTCCAGGGGGACCAACCATGATCAAATTGTGGCTACCGGCCGCAGCTACTTCCAATGCCCGTTTAACACTTTCCTGGCCTTTTACATCGGAAAAATCGAAATCAAAATGCTGTTGATGATTATAAAATACATCCTGTATATTGATCTGTACCGGTACCAGAACCTGTTCATCATTCATAAACTCAATGACTTCCCTGATATTGGAAACACCGTATACTGTTAAGCCCTCAACCACTGCTGCTTCCTGAGCATTTTGCCGGGGAAGAATAAGGGTTTCGAATCCGGCCTCTCTGGCTTTGATAGCAATGGGTAAAACTCCTTTTACCGGTAAAATAGATCCATCCAGGGAAAGCTCGCCCATAATCAGACATTTTTCCAAACGGTTAGCATCCAGTTGTTCGGCAGCCGCCAATACACCAATAGCCAGCGGCAAATCATAGACTGAACCTTCTTTACGGATATCCGCAGGTGCCATATTGATAACAATCCGTTTCCGGGGAAATTTATAGCCATTAACTTCCAGGGCAGAAATAATGCGTTCATGACTTTCACGTACGGCTACATCGGGCAGGCCTACCAAAAAGAACTGGATTCCACGTGTACAGCTTACTTCAATGGTGATAATAGTTGCAGAAATTCCCTGCACAGCAGCAGCAAAACATTTAACGAGCATAGTATTAGGGGTTTGGTAAAATAAAAGGGTTATGGTATTATTTTGAATTCTTATTCCTCTTCATCCAATATTTTTTCAAGAGTTTGTTTGATTTCCAGTCCGTTTTCTGTTTTAAGAATAATTTTACCCTCTTCATCAATCAGGAAACTACGTGGAAGTGCACTTACATTGTATAGTTCCAGAAGCATTTTTGCCTGTCCGGCAGAATCGGTTACCAGATTCCACTGAATGCTATCTTTTGCTAATATTTCTTTTACTCCCATCATATCATGATCCAGACTCACCAACACCATATCCAACTGTTCTTTTGGATACTTTTGTGCGATTTCATCCAGATGAAGGTTTTCCGTATGACACATATCACACCAGGGAGCCGTAAAGGTCAATAATACATATTTTTGGGATAAGGAGTCCAAACTAACTGTTTCTCCATATATATTTTTTACGTTGAAACCGGGTGCTTCGGCTCCTAATGCAGTCCGTTCAGCTTGCTCGCTAAACTGCTCGAGTTCCCGTACCAGACAATAATCTTTCAGCGAAGGGTCAAGTAAAGCCAGGAACTCATCCAGTTTACGGGTATCATCTGCATCTGTAAAATAGTTTTGCATCAATACAACAGAGGCTTTCTGATCGGGATGCTCCTGAATATAATGGGATACCTGCTCTAAAATCTGATGATTAACATTCGTCAGACGATTCGTAAGCTCAGCTTCGTCGACCGTTGTCAAATCACCATTGTTATGTTTTAATTGATTGGATAAATCAGTAAATTCTTTTAATAAATTACCCATTTTCTTCCGTACAGAAGTTAATTCATTATTGATTTTCCCGCCTTTTATTTGAAGCAGGGAAGGATAGTGAATATCACCGGTAATGGTTATTTTCTCGCCTATTTCAGGATAGACAGTAACCCAGATGGTTTTTTCTTCAAAGAACAGCGTTGTACTATTATAATTTCCATCTTTTACTTCAATCCTGAATTGTCCGGGTTTAGAACACTCTACCGTATCAATATAAGTGATGTCATCTTTTTCAAAAACCGCATATACTGTCTGATCCTGGAGATTCTCAAGCTTTCCGTCAATCCGGTATGCTGGTTTTTCTCCACAGGAAACAATACATATGAT
>JAJBTP010000398.1 GCA_020860805.1 Tannerellaceae bacterium
GTTTATGATTGTGTAATAACCGAACCGGAAAAAGCCGCTTCCAGAATTTCGAAAGCAAGGTCAAGTTCATTCCCGGTAATCGTGAGTGGAGGGCACAGCTGAAGTACATTTCCTGTCGAAACTTTAAAGCTTAATCCTTGTTTTAAACATTCATACAGGATATATTCGGCGCGTTTATTATCCGGTTCTTTTTTGATTTTATCTTTTACAATTTCAATACCCCATAATAGACCAATTCCTCTTACATCTCCTATAAAATGAAACAGCTCACTCATTTTTCCAAGTTTCTTTTTTACATACTCTTCATCTTTTCTTACTTTTTCCAATATATTCCATTCATTTATATATTCTATAACCGCAAGTGCGGCAGTACATCCAAGCGGACTTTTTTTCATGTGTATAATGTCCCAGGGAAACATGTCCGGCTACATTAAATTTTTCCCGTGTAATAACTCCGGCCATGGGTATTATACCTCCTCCCATCCCTTTTCCTAAACAAAGAATATCCGGTTCAATATCAAAATGTTCAAAAGCAAACATCTTTCCGGTTCGTCCAAAAGCAATAGGTATTTCGTCCAGAATCAATAAGACATTGTATCTATCACATATCTCACGAATTCTTTTCCAATAAGCTTTACCCGGTATCTGTACATCTGTATTACGAATAGTTTCGACTACAAAAGCCCCTACTTCACCACTTTTCCGGATTACATACTCCAGATAGTCGGCATACAATAATTCGTTTTCCCGGGAAAAAATGCCTCCTGTTTTCATAAAAGGAGGGATATGTTCAATACCAGGTAATAAAGCTCCCATCTGTGCCTGAAACTGAGCCTCACCACCTACTGAGATAGCATCCAGAGATGCACCATGAAAAGAATCCCAAACCGATATTGCTTTGCGTTTCCCGGTTACAATCCGGGCTATTTTTAAAGCCATCCCTATTGCCAAAGTTCCGGCAGGAGCAAATAATACCCGTTTTAAATCAGAAGGCATGTATTGAGTCAATGTTTTTGCACATTCAATAGCGACTTCATTCGTAAACCGTCTCGGACAAAAACAGAGATTATCCATCTGTTTTTTCAGTTTAGTCACAATGAACGGATTTGCATGACCTAATTGATGAACATTATTTCCGTGGAAGTCCATATAGGTACGACCACTTTTTGCATACAAGTAAATACCTTCAGCTTTTTCTATTACATCTAAGCAGGGAGAGGATAAAGACTGATGTAAAAAGCAACCGGCATCTTCCCGAAGTAAGGGCAGGGCTGTCGCATATTGCGTTCTTTCCCATTCCTGACGGGATGCTGTTGCATTTATATCGCCTTCATTAATAAATAGTTCCATAATCGTTTAAGTGTAAAGCATTCATTTAGTTATCTAATAATTTGAGAAGTAGCCTGTTTATGCGTATACCCAGCAGAAAGTCTGGTTAAGGATAATGGAAACTGTTCTTCCATTTCTCCTTCGAAAGCTGTCTTTATAGCTTTTCCCCGCCAGGCATAGGGTTCTTTCAATCCTAACGCAAATGTAATAATTGGAGCCACATCAAACGTATATGTTTCAGTTGGCATATTATAACCCTTTTTTATACCGGCTCCACTTAAAATAAAAGGTACTGTGATTTCTTCCCAGGTAGTACCTCCATGTCCTTTATTTATTCCGCCATGGTCCGAAACAATGAACAATAAAGTTTCCTTTTCAATACCGGCTTCCCGGACGGCCTCTACAATTACTCCGATTAATGAATCAACAAAAGCAATTCCCTGCAAATATCCATCTGTCATATGGCCAAAGGTATGCCCGGCAGCATCCACATCGTCTAACTGAGAAAAAATAAACATAGGTTTTTCTCTTTTTATGTAATCAGCCACAGCATATGCTGCCTCTTTTTCTGTTGAATATCTCCGGCTCAAAGAAGCAAGATTCTCTTCCAATAAACGACCGAAACCATCCCAATGATAGAGTATACCGGTTTTTGCATCTGGCCTTTGTGCTTTAATAACACTAAGTATAGTAGGAAAATATCCCCATTCATTTACAACAACCGGGTCCAGTTCATGGTCATCAAACTCCCACTCATTAGAAGTTATTCCATGAATTTCAGTTCCAGCTCCCATCAGCATAGATGCCCAGTTGGCAGAGCTGGAGGAGGGTTGTACCGTACGTACATGATTACAAATCGCTCCGTTCCGGATAAGTTCATCCATATGAGGGGTTGTTGCTTGTCTTAATCCATCAGAACTTAATCCGTCAATACCAATTACAAACACATGTTGAATAGTCTTTTCTAAAGATTGACTCTCTCCCGGCTGATTACAGGATATAGTCAGAAAAGAAAAAAACAAGCATACTCACCATTATAAAATCCCTTTGTTTTCGTTTCATATTATTTCAAATCATTCTGTATTGCGAAGGCAAAATTAGATGGAGAATATTTCACAGAGTATGAATTATAATGAATTATTTATGAATATATTACTCCTGTTACGCTGTCATTATAACTTAATATTCATATCACACACATGACATCTTATTGTAATATTTATAGTCGTTCTTTGTATAATTATATGG
>JAJBTP010000231.1 GCA_020860805.1 Tannerellaceae bacterium
GGGGGAACGCGTCCGGCACTACGTGATGAACCGAAAAGTACCAGCTCATCAAACGGGAAATTTCTCTCGTCGAGTACACGCAGGAATTCTTGTCCTACAGCTCCACTCACACCAACAATTGCTACTTTCATTTTGAGCACTAATTAATTAATAATTAATCAATAAATAATTTTAAATTTACTACTCTGTATCCGAGTGCTTTTCTCTTTTTTAAGAGTGTGCAAAGATAGGGAAAAATCACATATAACCCATTAACTATGAAACAAATCATTACCTTTTTAATCATTTTGTTGCCTTTTTCGCTCTTTTCACAGATATATGAGACGTTTGAGGGACCAGAAATTACCTCTACGTATTCCTGGCAGGGCGATCTGAATGAATTTTATTTATCCGGTGACCAACAATTGATTTTTGATTCACCTCCGGGAGAAGCAGGTGAAGCCTTGCTGTATCTACGAAATATACCCTATTTCGCCAGTATGGTGTGGGAAATGGAAATCATGTTCGATTTTAAACCCACTAATTCAAATAATTGTAGAGTTGAAGTTTATACTTCGACCCTACAAAATGTAACGGAGAAATATTATATACAAATAGGAAACAATAATGGGCAGATATCCCTTTACAGACAGGATACCGGGAATCCGGTTGTATGTATAGGAGGCAGGCGGTCGCTGATGGATATTCCTTATGCAAAAGTATATATCCGCCTGACTCTTTCACAAAATGAGGAATGGACTTTACAAACCCGTACCGTACATGAAACAGCGTATGTGACAGAAGGGGTTTATAAAAGAAAGATTCTTAATCCGGTTTCCAACGGAATATTTACACTTATTTGCCGTTATATAAAGAGCCGTTATAGTGCTTTTTATTTTGATACTATTTCTACAACCTCCTCGTCCTCTGAGGTTCCTCCACCCTCCGGTTCATTTCCTGAAATCGAAGAAATCCGGTTTCCCCAAATTTCACAAATGGAATTAGTTTATTCTTTACCAGTGCAGATTGATAATGCTTCTGTTATTATCACGGATATGGGAGAGGCTGAAAGGATTGAATATGGTAAGACCTATCAAAATATACTTTGTTTTTTCCCTTTTGCTTTGAGTAAATCCGGAACGTATGAAATAGAAATCCGTGGATTTAAAACAACAGAAGGGGCCGATATCCCCGAAGAATTCTGGGAGTTGGAATTTGAAGAAGAACCGGATATTCCACTACCCCCTGTTCCGGAACCACCTCCTGTAAATATTTATGCCCCTGGCTGTGTACTGATTAATGAAGTAATGGCTAATCCAAAAGGATTGGTAGAGTTACCGGAAACAGAATACATTGAGCTATACAATTGCACATCTGAAAGTATCTCTTTGAAAGACTGGGTTTTGTATTATGGAAATCAGAAAGTTGTTTTGCCTGAAAAGGTTTTAATAGGTGGACAATATGTTGTTTTATTCCGTGAGGGGAGATCTATGCACGTGGATCCGGATGGTATTGGTTTACCTCTTCCTAATTTCCCTGCCGCTCTGTCCAATAATGGTAAAGAGCTTGCACTTCATGCACCAGATGGAATTGTTATTGACGAAACTGTTTATGATAAGGCCACTGCAGCGAAATCATGGGAAAGATATGGAACAAAATGGTATCTTTCACAGGATGTACGGGGAGGGACTCCCGGGTCTGTAAATACCTATACCGGTAATCCTGCGGAACCTTCTCCTTCAGATATAGAAGTACAACCAGGAGATATTGTTTTTAATGAATTGCTTCCCAATCCATATCCGGAAGCGAGTGAATTTATCGAATTTTATAATCGTTCCGCATCTTCTCTGTCTGTAACCGGACTGGCAGTTGCTATCCGTAGACCGGATGACACCCTGGCAACTCATTATCCGTTAAAAGATATTACTTATACCTTACCGGAAGAAGGCTATCTGGTTATAACAAAAGATAAGAGCGGTCTTTTACCTTTTTACACTATTGAAGAAGAGAGTGTTATAGTGGAGGTTAAAATGCCGGTATTGAATAATTCTACTGCTACATTAGTTCTTTTTCGTACAGAAGATGGAACAGTAATTGATGAAATCTCCTATTCCTCAAAATGGCATTCCTCCGGTATTATTTCTGAGAAAGGAGTTTCATTGGAACGCATTGACCCAGACGGTATAACACAGGATGAAAAAACTGGGCTTCTGCCTCAGCAATTGCCGGATATGCAACTCCCGGTTACCGGAATTCGCAATTTCTGAATATTCCGGGAGAGGAGGGAGAAGATAAAAAAACAGGAATCGGAAAACCTGTTTATAATCCTGACGGGACTTATTCCATACCTTATGAAACGGATAAAGCAGGTTATTATTGTAAAGCATACATATATAGCCTTACTGGAAAGCAACAGGTTGAAATTGTAAACCATACACTGACAGGAACCGCCGGTTTTTACATTGGGATGGTACTACTTCTTCCGGATCCCGACTTTTGACAGGACTCTATATATTATATGTAGAATTTTATCATCCGGAAGGAGAAGTTCACCGGTTTAAAATTCCTTTTCCGGTACGATAACGCTATATTTCAC
>JAJBTP010000375.1 GCA_020860805.1 Tannerellaceae bacterium
TTTAATTCATCTTAAGTATATGGAAAATACAATAAACAACCGTTTTGAACCTGTAAATGCGCCTGATCCTGATAAAACAATCTCCTGTATGGCTGCAGTTATTCCCGGCAATGCTCCGGAAGATAGTTATACTTCCCAGGCAGTAATGGATCGATTGAAACAAGCTACCTTATTTAATCTGAAAAAACTGGGATACGATGAGGAGAAGGATTGCCCCATTGCTACCGTTTGTTACGAAGGGGAAATCTATGAATTTCAGTTTGATTACAATGAATTCCAAATGAGCGAAATGTTCCGCATCAGTCATCATCTGAATGAAGAGAATAAGAAACTCCTGGAAGAGGCGGATATGGCATTGTATGTAGATATGTATTATGGACCGGACCCTTTAAAATCATTTCATTTACAACTGAAAGTCCTGGAAACCATTTATCCTGAAAATATTGCTATTGCCGATTATAGTGCTTTTACTGTGTACTCACCTATGTGGGTGAAGTTGGCAGCGGAATCAACCGTACCTCCTTCGCCGGATTATCTGTATAGTGTACATGGGGTACGGGATAGCGATGAAAATAAAAAGGTAAAAGAGGAGGATGTTCAAGTATGGTTTCATACACACGGCCTGAACCGTTGTGGATTTTCTGAACTCGAAATTCTGGGCTCTACTATAAAAACGGCAACAAACATTATAGTTTGCTCAACGGAATGGCACGCCGTTCGGTTTCAGACCGTGCCCTGGTAGAGGAAGGAGAATGTTTATTTCTTGCGCAAACACAACAAAACGGTCCGGTTATTACTACCTGGATCAATTGGGAAGAAGTGATAGATTCATATCCTGAAAATACCCTCGGCGGACGTAAAGACCGTGATAACGACGATCACAATGGCAAAACAGGGATTGTTTACCTCTACCTTTCGCAGGAAGATTATGAGAATAAAAAATATAGTCCCGTAACAGTTATACCGGAAGAAGATTATGAAAATCTGCTTATTATGTACTCTTCTGACGAAACCGCACGAATGAGCGCATTAGCCCGCGAACGAATCTCTTATCTGAAAAAAGGATTGCAGTTAGAAGAAAGCAGTTCCATTGTGAAAATGGCTATACCGGTAGACGAAGAGTTACGGGAAGAAGCCGGAACAGACTGGGAACATATCTGGTTTGAAGTTCAGTCTGTTGACGACGACACTATTACTGCCAAATTATTGCAGGAGCCTTACTACTTTAAACACATTCAGACGGGCAATACGGTAACTTTACCAGTCTCTGACCTGACGGATTGGCTACTATACATCGGACAAACAACCATCGATCCGGACCGGGCTTATTTATTAGCCGGACTATAATTCACCGATAGATGCAAAAACAGTAGGATTACTTTTTAGTTGAAGGGGATTTGCAATCAGTCATGGTCGGAAGATTCTATTTAGTTGAAGGGGATTTGCAATCAGTGCTGGTCGGAAGATAAAATGGGTTATAGTTGTTTTATCTTCCGACCAGCACTGATTGCAAATCCTCACGACCAATAACCTTTCTTTCAGGTAAATATAATCTTCCGGCCATGACTGATAACATATCCCTCCTGAGCAAAATCCGTTGTCAGGTATTCGTTGTTTTTAATATATTTTAGTTTTTCCAGGATGGCGAAATAAAACTTCGCCATCCCCTTGTATCTTCCGGGTAGTATTCATTAAAAAACGAGTAATCCTATATGAAAGAGTATGCACAGCAACCAGGTAATACGTCCCGGCCAGGCAGAAAGACAACCACAGGCTTCCCGGCAGGCACCGGCAGAAGTTATCCTCCAGCGGTACCAGGAAAAATCGAATCAAACCGGACTACCCGATACCCTTAAAGCAGGTATCGAATCCCTATCCGGCTACAGTATGGACGATGTAAAAGTACATTACAACTCCAGCCAACCCGCCCGACTCAATGCCCTGGCCTACGCCCAGGGAACCGACATCCACCTGGCACCCGGACAGGGACAACACCTCCCCCACGAAGCCTGGCACGTAGTCCAGCAAAAACAAGGCCGCGTACAACCCACCACACAACTACAAGGCGTACAGGTAAATGATAACGAAGGATTAGAAAGGGAGGCGGATAGGATGGGTAAGAATAGCCAATATTTAAATTATGAAAACCAGAATCATGCCAAGTACAGCGATTTAAAATATGTAAACATGAATCATGAAACGCTTCAAGGACAGTTTTGGTTAAAAAAGGAGAATCTCAATGTGAATGGCATATAGAAGATGTTAATGAAAATCTATATATTAGAACAAATGAGAAACAGTTAGTAACAATTTTTATCTCATTTTTTGATAGGATTATGCCCTTAAAGAGAGATTTCCCTGTTTACAAAGAAAGAGCACTGAATTTAATAGGATATTCTACAACTGTGGGAAATGAAGAAGCCCAAACAGCTAAAGATTCCGGAATCATAAAAAAGGTATAAAGGATACAAATGGAATGGATATTAATTTAAGAACAACTAATGAAATCTATGATTTGTTAAATCTTAAGCAAAAAAAATTATTTGATACAGCACTAAAT
>JAJBTP010000360.1 GCA_020860805.1 Tannerellaceae bacterium
TTTCCGGAGCATCCGTTATATAGGCTACTATACCTCCAATAGCCATAAATTTATTTTTCTTAAATATAGGTCCAGTCGGATAAATCTTAAAAGGTCCTTTCTCCAGTAAAAAACTCATCAATGGATTATTTTCTAATTCCGGGAAATCTACATCATAATAATAAGACTTCTCCCTGTCAAAGGTTTTAACTTTTCCTTTATAGCTCTCCGGTAATACTTTTGCTTTTATTAAATTCTCAATAGAAACCGGAGCATTTACATCCTGCATAAAGAAATAAATACGGTTAAATCCAGTCAACCATTTTTTTATTTCTTTGGCATGTTCTTCCGTTATATTTTCAGGTCTATCCAGGCTTATTCTATATCCTGCTCCTGTTTGATAGATATGTGTATTTTGTTTTACCTGAAAAGGTCCTTTCTCTATTCCAGAAAACTTAATTTCCGGTATTTTAACGATTCCATTAGTACCAAACATGCCTTGATTCCGCAGGTTATTACTTAAAGGTGAAAAATGACCGTTTGTATTTAATCCGATATTATTATTTCCCCAACTATCCAGATTGATAGGTATGGGTTGTAATTCGGATTGTTCAAAATTCAGTTTTTTCTGTACAGTGGTACCTTCAATAGCAATCGTAACGGTTACTTTGGGTTCAATAAAAGGACCGCTTACCCGGGGAAAATCCACATAAAATCCACTGGCATCTGATATTAGTTTTGCATGTCGCTTCGTCACACTCTCCTGCATACTGGCTGTCCACGCCCCCGTAGCAGTAACAGTTATGTATTTCGTAGGTCCGCCTTCAGGAGGAACAGTAGCAAATCCTGTTTCCGGATTTACAGAAATTGAATGCGCATCCTGTGTTATCGTTATGGTCTCGTAATAGTCAAGATTTCCTTTTACATATACTCTTACTTCAGCCTGTTTGTATTGGCCGGTACTATCTCGTTCAGCAACAACACGTAAAGTATTATCTTTCTTTTCATACTTAAAGAAACCATCTCCCCTCATTACCTTACTATCCCATTCAAACGTCTCATCTAACTCTACCTGTATATCGTAATAGTGCTGAGAAGTTATTTCCAACACCTTTCCTTCCGGTGTAAATGCGATGTTATGATCGCTCAGTTTTATTTTACCTATAGGTTGTGTTAGTAGAAGTACCTGACTTACAGTCGGATTATTAACCAATGAAAACATAACGAAGCTGTAACAGGCTTTATCTGTTGTATTACTATTGTGAACATACACAGTGATATAATCTTCCGGCTTTTCTACTGTTATTTCATCCAATGCATTATCATCCTTATCAAAAGAAAATTTATTCTCCGGGTTATTGTATAATTTGGCTATCCAATCTCCGGTAGCTGTCACTTTTATTCGCTGGCTACTATCCGGCTCTGTTATGAATGGTGAAAAAGCGTCTATAACCTGGTGACTTAACTGTATTTTAGATTCTTCCGATTTTCTCTGTTCTATCAGAATCCAGGTATTCAATCCTGCAAACTTTATTTGAATTTTTCCCTGCTGCTCATCCTCACTCTCTTTGGCATCAATTATCAGTTTTTTGTCTTTCAATTTAACGGTAATGTTTGCCGGCAGGTATACCTCACCTATTTCAAGTTCACCGGGTCCATGCGTGAAAATATCTACTGTAGCAATACCTTCCTGAGGACTGAAATATACACTTGCAAACGAAATTGCCAGGATATTATCTGAATCAAACACAATATCACCGAATTTCTCCTTTTCCCATCCGTTGATATCTCCGTCTATGAGCAGGTCGGGGTTAGCATAGGCTTTTTCCCTGCCATCATCGCCCCTGGTTCCATCTCCCAATACTTTCCGTATTACATAAGAGTATGTTTTATTTCGTTTCAACTGTTGCATCCGTTTAGGTGGATGCATATTAATCCGGAAAAATTCATTTTGTCGGCTCCCCTCCTTTCGTTTAAGTTCTACAATAAGACATGTAGTAACCTCATCGTTTTGTTGTGGAGAAGGTACATAGTTTTCAAATGCGTACAGTTGACCTCGTATAAAATTCTCATCCTTTTTTGCCTCCACACTATTCAGATATATATATTTATCGTCCTGATACGTAGCCTGGATATTATCCCACACATTTGTTCTTGAAAATACATTATACACAGCAGCCGAAATCAATTCATACCGGTTGTCTTCTAATTCTACATCCAAACGACTGACACATCTTTCCAATATAACATTTACCTCCTGGCTACCTGCTGTTTTTACTGCTTTTCCACTCATCGGTAACCGTTCTGGGTCTATCTTACTCTTATCCAACCGCAGATAACCGCTCTCTGCAATCTGTTTCTCTGTATATCCTTCCCATAGATTCAAAAAATAAGTGCGTAACTTATCTAAATCCTCCAGTTCCAAACCGTTCAAATCTTCTGCCCGTGTATAATATTCCGAATTTGCGGTAACCAGCAGATTATATTGGCCGGTAGTATCTATGTTATAATAATCCGCATGTGTTAATTCTATAGGAATACTTCCTATTGTACTATATATTCCTTCTTTCAGTGGAAC
>JAJBTP010000196.1 GCA_020860805.1 Tannerellaceae bacterium
GACCCTAAGGCATCTCCGTCTGGTGATACATGGGATATTATGACAAAACTTTCGACTTTTACTACGTATTTTTTAGCTTTTTGGATAAGTTCTTCATGAATGATTTTAGTAATCATATAATCTATTTATTTTTACCTTTCAAAGGTATGACTTTTTACGATATCTAATCCATTCTGCCAGGGTTATTAAAAGAATATAGTCCAAAATAACTTCATAGCCTTTTAAGTTTACTGCGTAATCCAGTCCCTTTATATAACTCAGCTGTTCAACCGTATAACAAAAATAACAGGTGAGTCGCTCTGTTATCCATCTGATACATGTATATCCAATCCAATTGCTTTCCGGTAATAAAATAAAAATCATGGCTACAGGTAATAAGAAAGTGATAAATAACATAGTGGGAAAAGCAGTAAACAGAAAAAGTAAGGTTACGGATTTAAAATAATACATACAAAGCAATGTAACACCTGCCTGGGCAGCCAGTGCTACGCTTATCCAGGATAACGGAATAGCCAATAAGGGGTTCTTTACGTCAAAAGGTTTTCTTATCAAAGGTTCCAGATAAAGAATAAAAAATACGGCCATATAACTTAATTGAAAGCCTATATCAAAAAGGTAAAACGGATTATAAACCAACATGCAAAAGCCCGAAGCAGCTAAAGTATTATAACTGTCAGTCTGTTTCACCCATGTCTTACCCGTCAGGTAAAAGCTGAGCATACAACCGGCACGAACCGCAGACGGAGCACACCCCGTTATGAATACATATCCCTAGACAAGTAGCAATTGCAACAGGTAAATTAAAAACCGCCAACGATGTCGATAAGGAACCAATGTTAAAAGAAAAGTAAAAAATCCACAAACAATGGCAACATGCATACCACTCACAGCCAGCATATGTGCCGCACCGGTCATAGCAAACTGTTTCTTTGTGTGAGAGGATAGTTTTTTCCTGTCTCCTAAAGTAATGGTAGAAAGAACAGCCTTTTCATTTTCATTGAGGTCGAGAGTTTCTATTTTAGTAACCATTTTCTGCCGGAGCGTATTCGCTTTATCCTGTAATGAAAAGGTTGTGAATTGCTTTATTGTATTCTTTTGATGAAAGGATGTTAACTGAACGGATAAAAAGAACAGGAAGATAAGATGATGTATACCCCAAAACCAACGATTGGAGAAAGATACGGTAGAAGGCTTGAGAATATAGGAAAGAGAAAGGGTTACCAGAGGTATTGTCAACAACAAGCCTGTATATTTCTCCAAGGGATAAACGGTCTGCAAAAGAATACCCGCTATCCAGCAAAGAAGCGGACGGATCATGGGCCGTCTTTGTATTTCTTTTATCATGATGTAAGGTTAAGGGTTTGGTTATAAACTAACGTTCTCTTATAGTTCTTTTAACTCTTTGATAGTCTGACAAGGGTCTGGTGAATTAAAAACAAAATTTCCGACCACAAGCACATCGGCTCCGGCATCGAGTAATCGTTTTCCGGTTTCCAGATTTACTCCTCCGTCTACCTGTATTAAGGTATGAAGTCCTTTCCGCTCAATCATATCTTTCAGCCGGGCTGTTTTTTCTACCGAATGCTCGATGAACTTTTGTCCTCCGAAACCCGGATTCACACTCATCAGCAATACCATATCCACATCATACAGAATATCTTCCAGTAAAGTGATAGGGGTATGTGGATTCAGCGTCACACCCGCCTTCATCCCGGCTTCCCGGATGGCCGTTACTGTCCGGTGCAGGTGAAGACAGGCTTCATAGTGAACATTCATCATATAGGCGCCTGATGCCGCTACCTCCGGAATAAATTTCTGAGGTTCCACAATCATTAGATGAACGTCCATAGGCTTTTTACACACTTTCCCTACAGCATTCAATACAGGAAATCCAAAAGAGATATTAGGCACGAATACACCATCCATTACATCCATGTGGAGCCAATCGGCTTCACTATTATTGATCATTTCAACGTCTTCCTGTAAATGCAGAAAATCACCGGATAATAAAGAGGGGGATATCAAATGCTTCATTTTCTATAAATCTTTGTGCAAAGGTATATAAAAAATAAAGAACCCCATATGTTCAGGACAGACTTAGAATAGTGGTATGAATTTTTGTCATTTTACGCATATTACGAATGGCATAACGCACACGGCCTAAAGCTGTATTTACACTGACTCCTAAATAGATGGCTATTTCTTTATAAGTCAAGCCATTATAATACCGCAACACAAGTATTTCCTGTTGATCGTCCGGTAAGAACTTAAGCATTTTCTTCACATTTCTGCAAACCTGCTTATATACTATTCTATCTTCAATAGTACCCTCTGACAATCTGTAATCGTTATACAAATCAAGTCCAAAGTTATCTGTAAAGATTTTCTGCTCGCTTTTCTCAAATCGCAGGAAGTCTATCAATGTATTATGAGCAATACGTTGTATCCAGAATTTAAATTTTCCATTTTCCTGGTAACGGTTGTCACGAATAGTTAACATGGCTTTCAGAAATGTATTTTGTAATACATCTTCTACTTTAAACTTATTGTGTAGAAC
>JAJBTP010000559.1:0-1267 GCA_020860805.1 Tannerellaceae bacterium
TTTACCTTTCCCTGTTTTAGCCTTCTTCTTACTTCCTCCATTATTCCGCATATCACTTTCGGGCTACCTGATGTGAATTGTGTGGCAAAGGTATTTGTCACGCCTTTCTTGTCTGCAAGTTCATAGCCTTTGAGTTCACAACCAAATCTTCACCTTCTGCTATGCAAAGATATGAAGACTAAAACGGCTGGTAATATAGAATCGCGTAGATGCTTATGTACAACCTCTGTTTTTACAAGTACACAGAATGTAGGGATAAATGCAAGTTGCTGTATCTCATTGTTTTGCATATACGTGTTGTACTGCATCTTTCCAGCCTTTTGCAAAATATCTGCTATCAGATACAACGCACTGAGTGATAGGGCGTTTCCGCATGGATGTTACAGAATGTTTGTTGAATCCAAAGATTGTGGCTTTCTTGGAATTTCTTTGGTATCATTATGTTTTCTGTGCGAAAAGATATGATTCGTTGGAAAAAGTGTGCTATTAAAGGTGGTATTCGCTAGAAAAAATGTGTGTTCTATGGCATATTCGCTGGAAAAAATGTAACTTTACAACCGAAAGAATAAGATTTAATTATGCTTAAGAGAAAAATAGAAACATTTTTAGCCAAGTGGAAGAAGTCTGAAGACAGAAAGCCACTTGTGATAAAAGGCATCCGCCAATGTGGGAAGACATATATTGTCCAAAAATTCGCAAAGGAGAACTACGAGAGTGTGGTTTATATGAACTTCATTCTCGAACCCGACAAGAAGTCTGCTTTTACTGGCAATATAGATGTTGATACTATCATTCTCAACCTCTCTGCTTTGATTCAAGGCAGTCGTTTCATCAATGGGAAAACGTGCATTATCCTTGATGAGATTCAGGAATGTAAGGAGGCAAGGACAGCCTTGAAGTCATTTCATATAGACGGTCGCTTTGATGTCATTGCCACAGGCTCTCTTTTAGGCGTGAAAGGATACGATAAGAGTAAGAAGAAAAAGGAAGAGGAGGAAGGGCAAGATTCTGTTCCCGTAGGATATGAGACCGTGATTGATATGTATCCATTGGACTTTGAGGAATTTTTATGGGCAAACGGAATTAGCGATATGGTTATTGATTCCGTCAAATCCTGTTTTGAGAACGAAAGTACTGTTCCTGATGGGATTCATAAGGCAATGATGGAACTCTTGTACAGATATGTCATTGTCGGCGGTCTCCCGGAAGTAGTGAACTGTTTCCTTGAAACTAAGAATATTGAACTTATATATAAGGTGCAGCGCAA
>JAJBTP010000559.1:1277-2556 GCA_020860805.1 Tannerellaceae bacterium
CCCTTATAGCTGAATACGAAGAGGATATGGTTAAATATGCGGATGATCCAGACAAACCTCGTATCCGCGAATGTTTTGAGTCTATCCCAAAACAATTAGCTAAAGAGAACAAGAAATTCCAGTATTCTGTAGTCAAGAAAGGTGGACGGGCCTCACAATATATAGGTAGCATTCAATGGTTGGAGGATGCAGGAATAGTACGTAGATGCTATAACACGCAGATTACGGAACTGCCATTAGAGGGTAATTCCATCAAAGGCAGTTTCAAGGTGTACACCACAGATATAGGTATCCTTATGGCAATGTTGGATTATGGTACTCAGGCAGATATTTTAAAGGGTAATCTTCTTGGATACAAGGGAGCAATCTTCGAGAATCTCATGGCTGATTTTTTATGTAAGTCCGGGCAAAAGTTTTACTATTTTCATAAGGATAGCGGCCTTGAATTGGACTTCTTGGTAAGATTCAAGGGTGAATGCGTTATACTTGAAGTAAAGGCAAAGACCGGTAAGGCAAAAAGCATGACTACGGTTCTTAAGAACAAGGATGTATATTATGTCAACAACGCAATCAAGCTCGGCCAATACAATGTAGGATGTGAGGGGGATATATTGACCATTCCGTTGTACATGGGATTCCTTGTTGAAGACAAACTTGCGGACGTTATCATTCCTGATGTTGATGTGAGTCTATTGACTACTATTTGATTTTATAGATTATGGCAAAACAGATATTAGTTGGAATCAAAAAACAGAGTTTGAATGAGGTGGCTCACTACCTTATGATATACTTCCCATACAATGAGGAGATGTGTAGCTATGCCAATGATTGGCTTGGAGAACTATATGAAAACAAGTATCCTTTGGTTTCTAAAGGGATGTGGTCAGGCATAATTGATTTGAAAACTCATAAACTTCTTGATTGGAAGCCGGAATATGGAGATTTATATTTTCAAGCCAAGGTATGTGATAGCGGAACCTATATCTTGCTTGACAAAGACAAAAAGGTGATATGTAAAATTGCAGATTATGTACCCAATGGTTTAATTCCGGAGGCGGCTGATTGTGGGGATTATATCCGTCTAAGAATCAAGCATGACGGTATGATAGAAAATTGGATCGAGAAGCCGGACTTTTCCGATTTTATAGAAGATTCTGAAACCGTTGAGAAAATTGATACGAGCATTGAAGAAGAAACCATACTTGATATCAAAGTAGAGTTCACTTATAGCCAGCTGATGGCAAATTTGCTTCGTCTTCCTAAATATTTACAGATGGAG
>JAJBTP010000596.1 GCA_020860805.1 Tannerellaceae bacterium
GTCTATACCGGAAAGTAAAAGTGTATTTTCCAAAGTAATGCGAATTGAGCCGCCCTGTCACCACCAGCGCAGCAAATTTTCAAAAAACATTTTATTAACAACTAAAAATTAAAAGATTATGTCAATGCAACAAGACGGATTAAACCAAGTAGTAATGAACAAAGTTCATAGAATGATTCAAAACAAAAGTACAAACGTACAGGCAACCATGCAACGCCTTATCGAAGAAGGTAATATTATGCAGGACTACGTGGCTCCCATCGGAGTAAACCTAAGGCAGCAAAACCGCCAGCCAGTAATCAATTTTGACCACAACGGACACGTAATAATGAGCATGCCCGAAGGACAATTCACCCTACACGACAACGCCATCTATCACCTTGCCGAAAAAATGGGAATACCCACCCGGTACCTGCGCGAACTTGCAAAAGGAGACGAATGGAAAAGAAGTTTAGCCGCTCAAATCCTCAACGAACATTCCGGATGGACCGACCGCATACGCGTCCCCATTCGTACCGTAGGAAACGAAGTACGAGGCATATTAAGCGACAGCTACCGCCGCCTGAATAGCGTAACCATATTAACGGCTTTGTCGAAGAAGCTGCAGCGCAGGGAGCAGTAATCTGTGATGCCTACATGACAGACACCAAAGTCTGGACAGAAACCATATTACCCCAACCCATAAACATCCCCACAAAAAACAACGGCAATGTAATGCTGTTTGCAGGAGCCCGCTTCTCAACATCCGATTTTGGTAACGGCTCAGTAGACATGCGTGCTTTCCTCCTCAATGGAGTCTGCCTCAATGGTATGGTTCGTGAAAGCATAATGAAACAAGTACACCTCGGCTCCAAACTTCCGGATAACATTAGCCTCAGTCAACAAACATACGAATTAGACACACAAACCACCCTGTCAGCAGTTCGTGACCTTACAAAAGGCCTCTTCTCACCGGAAAATATCAAAATGAAAGCTATCGAAATTCAGGGAGCCAGCAACATCGAAGTAGACTTGGATAAAGAACTAAAAGATCTGGTTAAAAAAGGCTCTCTACTAAAATCCGATAGCGAGAAAGTTGAAAAAATCCTCATGAACAACAACCCCGAAGACGGAGTACAAGGAGGAGGAACACTCTGGAAACTAACACAAGCCCTCACAGCTCACGCACGGGATATTGAACCGGCACGGGCAAGGGAAATACACGAAATATCAGGAACCCTCCTAAATCGCGTAAAAGTCAGCTTATAAATCCAACATTCTGCCGCTGGTAACCAATCAGCGGCAGACATAAAAAACATTATCAAAATGGCAAAAAAATTACGAAGCCCCGGTGGAATTGCGCCCACTGGAGAAAATGCTTAACGATTTCACATATAACAATGGTTTTGAAATTAATCGGGTATTTGAAGACTGGCTCTATTTTATAGCATGCAACTTCTGCATGAACAATAAACCAGCCGAATGGTGGAAATACACCCAGGAACAAAACCAGTTCTTTCACCTCATGATGGTAGAATGGATTAAAATCATGGAAAAACAAATCCAGGTAAACGAATGGTACGATGCCTTTGGAATTTTATACGAAGCTTGTATCGCTTCAAAAGGACACAGAGATAACCTCGGACAGTTTTTCACACCTCCACACATTTGCGACCTTATGACCTTATATATAGGTGATGAAAAAAAGATAACTGGTCAAAATATCAGTGACCCCACATGCGGCAGCGGCAGAAATCTTATAGCCTTCCATGTAGTACATCCGGGAAACTATCTATATGCTGAAGATATAGACAAAAAAATGCTGTCTCATGACAGTCGCAAACATGATTATTCATGGTGGAGTAGGAGAAGTAGTATGGCATGACTCTCTTTGGCCGGATAGCTGGTACGGAGGTTGGAAAGTAAACGAATACCTCAACAAACCCCTCGGGCCCGCTTTCGGAATTCCCCATGTCAGAACCATAGAAAAAGAACAAAGCTACATCTGGCGTTCATGGGAAGCCCGGCGCATACAAATAGCGGAGGAAAAAGAAAAGCAAGCACAGCCAGCTCCGAAACTGGAACCGGAACCTAAAGTAGTGACACTGGCAGATGATTCTGTAATTGTCGTAGGACAATCATCAGGCATTAGAGCTAAAAGAAAACAGAGTAAGAAAAAAGATAATTCTCCCAAAAACGGGCAACTATCTTTATTTGACTAATTGAAATAGTATATTTGTAACAACTTAGAAATCTTTATATATGACAGAAGGAGTAAAAAAATACATCGAAGAATACCGTACTCTGGAAATAGAATCCAGAGGTATTCCAGCACTTTTGGCTTATGTGAGGCGAGAAATAAAACTTCACCAATTGCATACATTATTTGATATCAGAAATACGGACGATGCTATAAGAACAATTGAAACATACCAAAAACATGTAGATAAAGTATCGGAACAAAGAAAAGTACTCATAGAAAAAGGGCACAATATTCCTCCTTTTGGGGATGATATCGTAATAATAAAATCGGGCGTCTATTTCCTACGAAAATTAGCCCCGGTTTATAA
>JAJBTP010000326.1 GCA_020860805.1 Tannerellaceae bacterium
GGACTTTAACGATTTTACCACTGTAAAAGAAGAATTGGTTCAGTCTTATAAACGTTCGCTGAAAGTAAACGAGCTTAAACCCCGTGTACTTACTTCGTTTGTCCGTAATAAATTGATTAACGAAGTGTATCTTCCGCTGATTGGTTCTAACCTGGCTAAACAGTTAGGGGTTGCAGGTGAAAATAAACGGACAGCCCGTATGGGAATGTTGTTGTTGATATCGCCTCCGGGGTATGGTAAAACAACCCTGATGGAATATCTGGCCAGTGTAATGGGGTTGAACTTTGTAAAAATAAACGGACCTACGATTGGACATTCCATCACTTCAATAGACCCGACAGAAGCGAAGACTTCCGGAGCCAGAGAAGAATTGAAAAAAATTAATCTTTCATTTGAAATGGCTGATAATGTGATGTTGTATCTGGATGATATACAGCATTGTAGTTCGGAGTTTCTCCAAAAATTTATCTCACTGGCAGATGGTCAGCGTAAAATGGATGGTATTTTTGAAGGAGAAAGTAAAACGTATGACTTACGTGGGAAACGGTTCTGTGTAATTATGGCCGGTAATCCTTATACGGAAAGTGGTGAAAAATTCCAGATACCGGATATGTTAGCTAACCGTGCGGATGTATATAATCTGGGGGATGTGATAGGAGATTCGGCTCATTTGTTTAAACTGAGTTTGCTGGAAAACTTGATTGTAGAAAATCCTTATCTACAAAATATATCCTCCAAAAGTTTTACGGATTTCTATAATCTGGTAGAATATGTGGAAACTAACAGTGAAATGATGCCGGAACTAGAAGGAAATCATAAACAACAGGATATAGATGATTTTGTAGCAGTGGTAAGAAACAGTTTACTGGTACGGGATGTCGTATTAAAGGTAAACCAGAATTATATTGCCAGCGCGGCTATGCAGGATGCTTACCGGGTAGAGCCCTCTTTTAAATTACAGGGTTCTTACCGTGATATGAATAAGATGATAACCCAGATAGTGTCTTTGATGAATAAGAAAGAGGTAAACCGGTTGATTCTTACTCATTATGAAAATGAATCCCAGACATTGACTTCGGATAGTGAGGCTAACCTCTTAAAACTGAAAGAGATTGCTAATATGCTTTCTCCTACGGAAAAAGAGCGTTGGGAACATATTAAAGAGGTTTTCCGGAAAAACAATAAACTGGGAGGCATTGATAAAGATAACCAGACAGGCATGGTTATTGCTCAGCTGTCGGAGTTTAATGATAATTTACAGGGTATTAAAAAAGCATTATTGAACGGTAAATAATAAAATGAATACAGAAGCATCTGTTACATGGTCAGAGCGTAGATTAGTTACGGAGATGATTCATCTGATAAACCATACTTATGTAGGAGGGTATGGAGCGGTATATCCTGTGACAGATAAAGAGGAAAAGGATGAATATGACCAACTATTAAAAAAACGTCTGCAGGAATTGGGCCCTGATCCCTCTGCTGCAATCCGACGTTTATTATATGTGTCGAAAGAAATGCAGCGGATAGATAGAAAGGTGATATCTATAATTAGCTGGTTGATTACTATATCTTTATTTTCTCCTTTTCTTATTTACCTGATTTATATAATAGCAGAATATAATGAATTTTTTTCATTTTCAACGGAAACTGTTGTTTGGGGAGTGATTTGTATTGTATTTCCTTTCATTCTATGGCCGGTACTCAAATTTCTTAAAAGGGATACTTTGAAAAAAAGTGAAATAATTCATATGGGTTTTTCTACATTTATGAGAATGTATTTAACCAAAATCTCCGGTATAAATGTATGAGTTTATAGAAAAAAGGCAGTAAAAGAGGAGATGAAAATTAGTATAAGGAATTATGAACGTGTAGGAAATATTTTTTTATTGTTTTATTTTTCCTGCTATTACCTTATGCTGTTTTTGCTCAAAATATAAAAAAAGGGCAGACTCTCTTCGTGTGGATACAGAAATATTTTATAATCAGCCAGATTCAAAAAATGTATTTACAGTGGTTGAACAGATGCCTCAATTTCCGGGTGGAGATGCGATGATGCTGAAGTATTTATCCGGGAATATAAAGTTTTCTTTACCTGTAAAACCTTGTTTTGTTAGTTTTGTTATCAGGTTTATCGTTGAGCCGAATGGTTCTTTATCTGATATTATTGTACCTAGATTACATATATTATTTCCGGATGATTACTATGAGGAAACGGAAAACGAAATAGAACAGCAGTTAATCCGTTTAATAAAAGAAATGCCTGACTGGGAACCTGGTTTGCAGGACTGCAAACCCTGCCGGGTTTATTATACATTATCAAGCCATTTTCATGTAGACTGCAGAGAATAATTTCTCTGTCGGTTTTTATCAACCTTCCTCTTCATACGGTTGTTTTAAAAAGATAAAGTTATAAACAGTAACAGTATGAAAACTGGAATTACGTAGATAGGAGGATTAAGAAAAAATTAAATTTATATTCTTACGTTAACTTACTATATTATTAATAGAATTACTATTATAGTAAAGAATTTAGTCTTTCATATAT
>JAJBTP010000451.1 GCA_020860805.1 Tannerellaceae bacterium
ACCTAACGCTTTGCAATGCTGCATCCGGTGTTCCCGGTAAGCAGAAGGAATCCGGGTGTAATGAATTTCGGCTGCTTTTATGACAAAAGGTTTCCCATGTAGCAGAAAAGTGTTTTTTCCTATTTCAAATGTATTTTGCTTATTTGTATTGCATCCGCTGAAAAGATATAGTAACGAAATAAGTACCATTAGTGTGAGAGCAGGCATGTTTTTCATATCTGTTATTGTATTAGTTTTCATAGAGGTAAAATTATTTATTATAATCTAATATAGGAGATTCAAAACATTCATAAACGTAAATTAATGATATATTTTTGTACTTTTTCTCTACCTTTGTACTCGTTTATAGCAAGTTTCGAAATAAAGTATAGAAAAAGCGATATGAAAATACGTTTACTCGTTCCATTAATGGCTGCCGGCATAATTTCTATGACAGGTTGTAATCAATCTGTAAAGCCGGATGATAGTAAAGTTCCCGCCATCAATCTGGATGATCTGGATACATCTGTTGCTCCTGGTACTGATTTTTATCAGTTTGCTACCGGAGGTTGGATGGAAAGAAATCCTTTAACACCTGAATATGCCCGTTACGGTTCTTTTGATCAACTACGTGAAACCAATCAGGAACAATTACGGACATTGATTGAAGAAATTACGGACTCAACCAATGAACAGGGAGAAATCGAACGCAAGATTACAATACTATACCAGTTGGGCCTGGATAGTGTTAAACTCAATAATGATGGTTTTGCTCCTGTAAAAGAACAGTTAGCCAGTATTAATCAGATTATAACCAAAACGGATTTAACCCGTAAAGTAGCAGCTCTTCATAAAGAAGGAATTGCTCCTTTCTTCGCTATTTATGTAGATGCAGATGAAAAAAATAGTTTGGTTAACCTGGCACAATTATACCAGTCGGGTAAAGGCATGGGCGACCGGGATTATTATTTGCATAAAGATGAAGGAACTGTTAAAATACAAACTGCTTATAAAGACTTTATCCGTCAGTTGTTTACACTGACAGGTAGTTCGCCTGAGCAGGCTGATGCTGCAGTAGATGCAGTCATGAAAATTGAGACCGGAATTGCTGAAATATCATTTTCACGGGAAGAATTACGGGATTCACAAAAAAATTATAATAAGGTACCTTTGGGAGAGTTTAAAGCTCAGAGTGATTTTCTTAACTGGGATGTATATTTTGAAGAGTTAGGTTTAGCAGATATAGAAGAGATTAATCCCCGCCAGTATCCTTATTATGAAGGATTGCATAATGTATTAAAAAATACAACGCTGGAGGAACAAAAATTCTACCTTTCCTTCCATTTATTGCGTGAAGCAGCTCCATATCTGAGTGACCGTTTTGCTGATGCCCATTTTGAGTTTTATGGTAAGACCATGTCTGGAAAAGAAGAGCAGCAACCACGCTGGAAACGTGCTTTAAATACAGTCAATGGAGCTTTGCCTGAAGCAGTGGGGCAATTGTATGTGGAAAAGTATTTCCCATCATCATCTAAAGAAAAAATGATGGAATTGGTTAATAATCTGCAGATAGCATTAGGCGAGCGTATTAACCAACTCGATTGGATGAGCGATGAAGCAAAAGAAAAAGCACATGAAAAACTGGCTACTTTTATTGTGAAAATTGGTTATCCTGATAAATGGAGAGATTACAGTGGTTTAAATATCAAAAATGATTCGTATTGGGCCAATGTACGCCGTTCAAATATTTTTGAGATGGAATTTATGCTGTCTGAAGCTGGTAAACCGGTTGACAGAAGCCGTTGGTATATGAGCCCACAAACAGTGAATGCGTACTATAATCCAACCACTAATGAAATTTGTTTCCCGGCTGCTATTCTGCAACCTCCATTCTTTAATCCGGAGGCAGATGATGCTGTTAATTATGGTGCTATTGGAGTAGTAATTGGTCATGAAATGACACATGGGTTTGATGATCAGGGACGTAATTATGATAAAGACGGTAACCTGACAGATTGGTGGACACCTGAAGATGCAGAGAAATTTGAGGCAAAAGCAGATATTCTGGTAAAACAGTATGATGCTATTATTGTATTAGATACAGTACATGCAAATGGACGTTTTACGTTAGGTGAAAATATTGCAGATCAGGGTGGACTACTGGTCGCTTATGAGGCTTATCAGAATTCATTGAAAGGAAAAGAAAAACCTGTAGATATTGATGGATTTACAGATAGCCAGCGTTTTTATCTGGGATATGCAGCTCTGTGGGGACAGAATATTCGTCCTGAAGAAATCCTGCGTCTTACAAAGATAGACCCACATTCATTAGGAAAATGGCGCGTGAACGCAGCTCTACGTAATATTCAAACCTTTTATGAAGCTTTTAATATTCAACCGGGTGAGCCTATGTGGATGGATCCGGCTGATAGGGTTGTTATCTGGTAAAATAAGATATAATTTAATACAAAAACGGGTGTTCAAAAGTTTTTTGAACACCCGTTTTTGTATATTCATCAGGCCAGATAAAACTCTTTTTCTTTGAAATATCATTTTGATATAAG
>JAJBTP010000516.1 GCA_020860805.1 Tannerellaceae bacterium
TATTAGTATAACAAATATACTAAAAAGTAATCGTTGAGCCGCCTGTTACTGTTTATTATTTGGGTGCGTTTAAATAGGCCTGGAGTTTATCTATGTATTTTCCGACATGTATCCCATCCAGCAAGGCATGATGTACCTGTACGGAAAATGGTAAAAATACTTTTCCGTCTTTTGCGAAGTATTTACCCCAGGAAATTCGTGGAACGGAGTCATCCCTGTTGAGTAAGATGGTATGTGAAATATGGGTAAAGGATATCCAGGGTATACAACTAAGGTAAATTAAATCGTCTCTGCCGGCAGTTCCTGCCAAATCAAAATATTCTTTTTGGGAAGCAGATGCCTGTTGAGCAGATTCAATAAAATCCTGTATATTCTCTTTAAAGTCTACTGTAATGATTTTAAATAACTCATCTTCTTCCTCCGGATTGATATAAGTAAAAGAAGGGTTTATTTTGTCATGCAAAACCACTTTCCCTTCCCGTATGCGGTATTTAAAATCTTCTATCTCGTTTAAAACTTTTGTTACGGCATAAATCATTGAATAGTAGAAAGGAAAGGTGTGTTCTTTGGTGAATGCCAGGAACCGGGTAATATCCAAATCCATACAGATATTGTATTGGGGATAGTCAGCTCTGTAAAAGAATTTGAAATGTTCTTTTCTTTTCCAGTTTTCAATGTCAATATATTTCATGTTTTGCTTTTTTATTTCAGGTCAGGCAAAGATACTATTATTCTTGTATCTTTATGGAGAATAAATAAGATACAATGAAGCTAACTGTTTTAGTAGATAATAATACATTTATAGACCAATATTTCTGTGGGGAACCGGCGCTTAGCTTTTATCTTGAAGATGAAGATACCCGGATATTATTTGATACTGCCTATTCGGATGTGTTTATAAAGAATGCGGAAAAGATGGGAATAGATCTTTCTACAGAATTATTGGTTGTGTTGTCTCACGGGCACAATGACCATACAGGAGGTTTACGGGCGTTGGCTGATAAAGGGTATCTGGCTAATAAACATATCATAGCGCATCCCGGTGTATTTAGTTACCGGGAGGAAAACGGCTTTTCAATAAGCGCTCCTTTTGCCTGTGAAGAAATTAATCCGTATTGCCGGATGACTCTGGCAACTACACCGTTGAAAATTAGTTCCCGGTTTACTTTTTTAGGAGAAATACCGGAATTGTTTGATTTTGAAAAAAGATATCCGGTTGGCGTTCTTTGTGATAGTCAGGGGACCCGGGAGGATAAGGTTTTGGACGACTCTGCATTGGTCTATCAAAGTGAGGAAGGACTTTTTATTATTACAGGTTGTTCGCATAGTGGCATATGTAATATCATAGAATATGCCAAACAGGTATGTGATGAAGAACGAATTGCAGGTGTTATAGGAGGCTTTCATTTATTTGATATTTCGGCCCGTCTTATGGAAACGATTGCCTATCTGAAAAGAAACCAGATAGCGTTACTTTATCCTTGTCATTGTATATCTTTTGCTGCAAAAGCGGAGATGTATAAAACGTTACCTGTCCGGGAAGTGGGAGTGGGGCTGGAAATTTATCTGTAAATGATGGAGAAAATACGAACACATAGAATCGCTGAAACATTTAAAGGAGAATTTGCTTTTATCAAGACTGCTACCGGAAACCGGTTGGAATCTTCCATTGATTATGCACATGCAGATGATTATTATATATTTATTCTGTTGGAGAAAGGACATCTCCGGTTTATGATTGATTTTAAAGAGTGTGAAGTTACTGCCGGCTCTATTTATTGTCTTTTACCCGGCCAGGTTCATTTTCCGCTGGATATAAGTAAACCCTTCGGATGGTTTCTGGCAGTGGATAGTATGGTTGTAAAAGATGAATACAAAGAAATACTGGAGAAGGTTTCTGTTATAGAAAGTAAACCCCGGTTGCAGGATGAACAGATGCAGGAGTTATCACAATGTTTATCTATTATTCAAAAAAGACTGATACCTGGCCGTCAACCTATTGAACAACATATTTTGCATGATTTAATTTCCTGTTATATCGGAATGGTTGCCCAGCTATATCAACATGCTATGCCCGTATCCGCTAATAACCGCCTTGCAACTATTACATTTCAGTTTAAAGCATTGGTATCTATTCATTACCAGTCCTGGAAACGTCCTTCGGAATATGCTTCGGCGTTGAATATTTCTCCTGTATATCTGAATGAAGCAGTCAAAAAAACAACCGGTTTAACGGTGAGTGACTGGATTCAGAATGAAATTGTGCTCCGGGCCAAACGGTTACTTTATTATACCGATATGAGTATTAAAGAGATTGCTTTGCAACTGGGCTATGAAGACTGGGCCTATTTTACCCGTTTGTTTACTAAAGTCGCTTCCGTGCCTCCAACCCGGTTCCGGAAGAATTACCTGAAATAGTCCAATTTCCACCTTAGTTTCTCTATTTTTTATTATCCTTATTCGTGGTTCTTTTGTATCAGAATAATAACTGATGAAAAATGAAAATGGATATAGTGAAAGGACCGGGTTATAACTCCGTATG
>JAJBTP010000372.1 GCA_020860805.1 Tannerellaceae bacterium
TTATGAAACAAATGGTATTAATTGGCATTGATTTCTCCAAAGAGAAATTTGACGCAATGATTTTGTCTCCCACCGGGCAATCCACCCCGAGTCATAAGGTTTTTGAAAATTCTCTGCCGGGATTTAATTGGTTCTTCAAATGGGTGAAGGAGTATTGTCCAAAAGTTAAAGAGAATGTTCTCTTTTGTGGAGAATACACAGGATTGTACAGCCTGAATCTTCGGGAATATCTATTTAAAAAAGGTTGTAGGATCTGGTTGGAAAACCCTTTGCAAATTAAACTCGCCACAGGACTGGTACGAGGAAAAGACGATAAAGTAGATTCTTTACGTATCGCCCGGTATGCTTGCCGATATGAAGATAAGGCAAAAATTTATAAGGGAACACCCAAGGAAGTGAATGATCTGGAATTACTGCTCTCTTTCCGATTCCGCCTTGTGAAGAACCGGGTAAACTTGCAGGTTTCCAGTAGCGAGCTTCGGGCAGTAAAAGCCCGAAACAGCATCAGCCGTATGATTTTTGAACAATCCCAAAGAGATATTCATCGGATCAATAAGCAGATCGAAGGAGTGGAAAAAAAGATGGTAGAAATCATCCATAAAAATAGCCAGCTTAAAGAAAACTATCTGCTGATCACCTCCATTAAAGGAGTAGGAATCGTAACGGCTGTATACCTTTTAATCCATACGGTAAATTTTACTGCCTTCCAAACGGCACGACAGTTAGCTTGTTATTGCGGAGTGGCTCCTTTCAAAAAGGATTCGGGAAAAAAAGAAACTCCTGCGAAAATCAGCCCCGTAGCAGACAAGCAGCTCAAAGCCCTTCTCACCCAATGTGCAAACTCGGCAGCATTATATGATAAGAGCTTATCGGCATACCATCAACGGAAAATGGAACAAGGAAAATTAAGAGCACAGGTAATAAATAACATTCGAAATAAAATAACACATCGAATTTTTGCAGTAGTAAAAAACAAACAACCGTATAAAGAGGAATATATTTGCAATTGGCAAAATTGCGCATGAAGATTAATCCATTATTATTTGGAAATAATCATAGAATTCGACCAGGGCAAACACTGTCGGAGCTGGCTTTGCCAGCGAGTTTTTTTGCTCAGTGACCAATTCCAAACGGAGCAGTGAGTAAACGAAAGCGGAATGTTTTTTGGTTACTTATACTTTTGTAGTGTAATTAGTTGGATACATTCCTCTATATTTTGAATATTTTATTTCCTACTGGAAAGTGAGGCGATTTGGTTA
Source organism: Tannerellaceae bacterium (assembly GCA_020860805.1). Classification (GTDB taxonomy): domain Bacteria; phylum Bacteroidota; class Bacteroidia; order Bacteroidales; family Tannerellaceae; genus UBA4116. The sequence goes on from JAJBTP010000372.1 coordinate 1,260, forward strand.
CAGATAAGTAAAAGTTTACCTATTTCTTTTGATCTACTTTTTGATATTTATTGTAGTTTCGCTAAATAAAACGGTCAGAAAGCTGGAACAGTTTTGGTAAAGATAAGTTTTTGCTATATCGTAAAAAAGAGAAGGTCCGCTTTCCATTTATTCTTTCGAGTTTGAACAGTATTTAAGGCTAAGGTATTTAAGCTTGTGTAATTTATAAGAGAAAACGATGAAGAATAAGACCGGAATAAAATCAGTACAACCTAAAAATGGAGCCTATGGAACCCTTATTAAAACAAAGTGTAGGAATTGACATTTCAAAACAAACATTTGTAGCCAGTATCTGTTATTTGTATCAAACTCAAAAACAGAAATTTAGTACTACCTGTTGCTTTGAGAATTCAAAAACAGGCTTTAATCAGTTGGTAAAATAGGTGCGAAAAAACGCCTCCAAACAGGTGGAACTGGTATTTGTGATGGAAGCCACGGGGGTATATTATGAATCTCTTGCTTCTCATTTGCATAAGTTAAAGTTTAAGGTTTTGGTCTTGTTACCCAACAAGGTAAAGAATTATGCGAAATGTTTAAATGTAAAAACCAAAACTGACAAAATCGATTCCAGGATCATTGCCCGCATGGGTGCAGAGCAGCAATTCCCATCCTGGGAACCTGCTGCTACAATTTATCAGGCAATCCGCTCCCTTACCCGGCACTATCAGGAACTTCAAAAGCTCAGAACCTGTTTGTTAAACCGGAAAGAGGCAACCACTCATAGTGCTTTTGCAGAGCAAGTAGTAGCTCAGGCGCATGAAAACTTAATCGATTTTATAGAGACACAGATTCAGCAATGTGTGGAAAGTTTAAAACAGGTTATTAAGCAGGATAAGGAGTTAGAGGAGAAAATCGAAAGACTGCAAACTATTAAAGGGGTAGGATTCATTACATTGGCTATCGTAATAGGGGAAACACAGGGCTTTGCTCTGATACAGAATCGCAAACAACTGGCCAGTTATGCAGGCTTAGACGTCAGAGAAGTAAAATCCGGTACGACTGTAAAAGGAAAAAGCAGGATCTCAAAGAAAGGGAACAGGCGCTTACGAACGGCCCTGTATTTGCCCGCAATGGTGGCAGCAGTACGCAATACCGCACTAAAAAATGATTACCAAAGAATTATCAAGAATAAATCAAATAAGAAAATTGGAGTAGTCGCAGTCCAAAGGAAATTACTATTACTGATATATGCCTTATGGAAGAACAATCAAACCTTTCAGCAGAGAGAATAAACAGCCGGG